>DATFBV010000162.1:0-4859 GCA_035253605.1 Nitrososphaera sp. | reverse complement strand
AGCTTTGCCCACTTTTGGATCAATGTTATCAAGTCCTTGGAACCATTCCTTGGTATTGATATCGTTATACGTAGGGCATGGCTGTAACACGTCAATGAACGCCAGTCCATTATGGGCAACTGCCTTCTTGATCAATTCCTTTAGGTGACGTACGTCATAGGAATAGCCTCGTGCAAGGAAAGTAAAGCCTGCAACAAGTGCTAGAGCTATAGGATTGACCGAATTGTTAACATTTGGCTGCGCAAGCGATTTTGTCTTCATCCCCAGTTTGAGTGTAGGCGCAGCCTGCCCCTTTGTCAATCCATAGACAGCGTTATTGAAGATAATGTAGACCATGTCTACGTTTCTGCGCCCTGCGCTCACGAAATGACCCGCACCAATTCCAAGGCCATCACCATCACCCCCAACCGCAATAACCTCAAGCTCAGGATTTGCAAGTTTGGCTCCCTGTGCGAATGGCAGCACCCTGCCATGCAGCGTGTGAATACCGTATGTCTTGATAAAATGCGGCGTTTTACCAGAACATCCAATGCCAGAAAATATAGTGGTCCTGTATGGTGGAACCTGTAGATCTGCGAGTGCCATCTGGATGGCATTCAATATTCCAAAGTCGCCACAGCCTGGGCACCAATCGTTGTGAACATCTGTCTTGTAATCTGATAGTTTAAGCGCCACTTTTCAACACTTGTCTCCTTGGAGCATCTCCACGTATTATTCTCTTTACACTATTATAAACCTCGTCAAGTGACATAGGTCTGCCGTTATATTTTACGATATGGTAGTTGGATTCTAGGCCAGTGTACTGGCGTACTAAGGAGCTCAGTTGACCGCTGTAATTCATCTCTATGTCGATCACCGTCTTGGCATCTTTTAGCATCGATTTGACCAGCTCTGAGGGGAATGGGTGCATGAGGCGAACTTGGATATATTTGAGCTTCATGCCTTCAGCTGCCAGTTTGTCCAATGCGTCCAATATCGCGCCCTTAGTTGAGCCCCAGCTGATTATGGCTATGTCGCTGCTGCCGTCGTTGTTGTTGCCATAAGCCACTGCTTTATCTTCGTCTGGTATTTCCTTTATTGCAACATCTAGCTTAGTCATCCTCTTGTCCATCATCTGCACCCTTATTTCCGGATCTTCAGTAATGTGTCCCTCCTGCGTATGCTCATCTCCGCTATTCCAGAAAATCGCATCCTTGGTGCCAAGTGCTACCATTGGGCTTATAGGATTATTGTCGGACAGCTTGAAGCGAAGGTAGTTGCCGGCTGCCCCTTTGTCTTCCTCTGTTATCTGCTTTATCCGCAAGCCTCTGTCAATTGTAACCTTGTTGACATTAAAGTTCTTGCAAGTCATGAGGCTATTTGCTATTGCCTTGTCCAGCATATGTATTACTGGCATCTGATAGCGGTCTGCAAAGTTAAACACCTTTATACTATCGTAAAAGCTCTCCTCGATGTCGCCTGATGCAAAAACTATCCTTGGGAACTCGCCATGGCCGGCATTAATTGCAAAGTTCAAGTCTCCCTGCTCGTGGCGGGTCGGAAGACCTGTTGAAGGACCTGTTCTCTGATAGAGTGAGACCACCACCGGCACTTCGTTCATGCCAGCCCAGCCAAGCGCTTCAGCCATAAGTGAAAATCCTGGGCCTGATGTTGCAGTTGCAGTGCGGACACCGGTAAGGGCACTGCCAATCGCCATTGTGATCGCTGATATTTCATCTTCAGTCTGCATGACAACAGTAGAGCCTTTCTTACCGCTGCCGGAATCATAGAGATCCAATATCTCATTTGCTTCAAGAAACTCACTATCATCTGACGCAGGAGTAATCGGATAGTAGGTCTGGAAGCGGCATCCTGCGACCATCTTGCCTAAAGCGGACGACTGGTTACCCTGCACTATTATCATGTCCGGCTCGGGAGGCTTTGTCTTTAGACGGTAGCTAAAGTTGCTCCCTGCAAATTTTGCCTTGGCATAGTTGTATGTGTGAATAGAAGCCTGTACGTTCAGGTCAGCTACTTTCTTTTTTGTGCGAAAGATGAATTGAATGGCCCTTGATAACACTTCGCTATCAAAATCTATTATTCCCATCGAAGCCGAAAGCGCCATAACGTTTACCATACGGGTCAGCCTGCTGAGTGCAGGATCGTTTGCCTTTTGGGCAAACTCCTGCAAGAGCTGAAAGAATGGCATAGGGAACAAGATCACACCACGTCTTTTGGCGTGCTCAAGTGCATCTTGCACCGTAAATCCTAGGCCTGCATTTTGCAGCGCCTTTTTAATACGCACTGCTGCGGCGTCGTCAACAGACGGCACCTCATCAAGCGATGTGTTGACGATGTCTGAATCATAGATTATACCACCATCTGCAGTTACCTCTTCGAAGTGGCGAAAGACGGTTTCAGCATCAAACGAAACGAGCATGTTGATCTGGTCAACATGAGAACGCAAAGGTTCGTTGCTAACCCTTACAGTAAAATAGCTGTGCTCGCCCTTGATATTGGAATAGTATTCCCTCTTGCCAAAGAGGTGCAGACCTCCTATGGCGCAGGCACGGGAAAAAATGTTCGCGGCAGAATCAACTCCGCTTCCTTGGGCTCCACCTATTACCCAACTAAACGAATTCATAATAGGTTTTTTTTCCAACTTGAGTTCCTTCGCGTGTCCTTCTTTTAATGCTTTAGAACTTTATTCTTCTTCTTACTATTTTATATTATCATCATCATTATTATCCGCCACCAGTCACAGCATCGTAGAGGCAGCATTCGCATGAATCCTTCTGACCGCAATAAGGACAGACGCACATACATGCATCAATGGGATTGCCGCAATTTTCGCAATTCACTTCTTCAACACTACTGCTACTACTGCTCGTGGTGCCTCCTGCTGCCACTCTCCCCTCTTCTCCGTGATGTTCTCTCATGCAATCTAACTATAATTATACTTTCTTACCTGACAGTGACTGATTTTGCAAGGTTCCGGGGGAAGTCTGGATTCGCATTGTTCTGAAGCGCAAGGTAATAAGAGAACAGCTGCAACGGGATGATTTCAACCAACGGATACAGCAAGTCGTTGTCTATCTTGGGAATCTCTATCATCGCATCATAAATATCATTTGGCACATTTGAAATGCCAATTACCTTGGCGCCTCTTGCCTTTACCTGGTGTGCACTAGATAGCATGTCGCTATAAGTCCTATCGTCAGGGTTGAGCACAAAGACCACTGCATTCTTATCCATTAAAGCAAGTGGACCATGTTTTAGCTCACCTGCAGCAATTCCTTCTGCATGGACATAAGCTAGCTCTTTCATTTTTAGTGCGCCTTCAAGTGCAATTGGAAAATGAATAGATCTGCCAAGGAGGTAGATGTCATTTACCTTTGGCATCGTAATATTCACCAGCCTTTCAATACTCTCCTGTTGTGCAAGCATTTTTGATATCTTGTCTGAAATTACCTCCCTATCAAAACCAATCTTGCCTCCACTGATCCTGTCAAGTATTGCATAGGCCAGTGACACCTGACCAGTAAAGCTCTTTGTTGCTGCAACGCCGATCTCAGGGCCTGACTTGATGCTAAGTGAAACATCTGCAGTCCTCGCAAGCGAGGACGTTTGAACATTTACAATGGCTAATATTTTTGCACCAGCTTCTCTTGCAAGTTTGGTCGCCGATAGTACGTCTGCAGTCTCACCACTTTGAGAGATTGCAAGAATTACAGTATCTTTGTCTATTGAGTCCATATTGTACTGGAACTCGCTTGCCATAACCGGCTCAAACCGCTTCTTCAAAAAGCGAGAGCCCATCATAGAGACTATAAGTGAAGTATGATAACTTGAGCCACTACCTGTAACAAGGATATTGCTAGCGCTTACAATTGAATCACAGAATGCCTTTATCTTGTGCTCGTCTTGGTAAGTGGCTGCCTTGACACTTGTGCGTTGCTCAAATATTTCCTTGATCGTATAGTGCGCAAATTCACCTTTATTTGCATCAGCAAGCTCCCATGCTACCTTGGTGATGCTCCTTGTCACCGGCTCGCCACTGAAATTGAAAATCCTGACGCCGCCGGCCTTCTCGATTATCGCCATGTCTCGATTATCGAGAAATATTGCCTGATCTGTATACTGCAAAAAGCCAAGCACGTCGCTTGATGCAAAATAAGTATTGTCAGAAGTCCCAATGATAAGTGGCTCGTCAAGGCGAGCACATGAAAGCGTGCCATTTGCAAACATGGCCACAAATGCGTATGACCCCTCAAGCTGATTTACTGTGTCCATCATTGCTCCCTTTATGTCTCCGTCTGTGTTGTAATACTCTTCAAGCAAATGAGCAATGACTTCGGTATCTGTCTCGCTTCGGAAGACGTGTCCCTTCTTAACTAGCTCTTCCTTAAGCGGTAGGTAATTTTGGATTATTCCATTATGTACAACTGCTATATTGTTGTTACAGCAAGGGTGAGGATGGGCATTATACTCTGTCACACCGCCATGGGTAGCCCACCGGGTATGGCCGATACCAACAAATCCTTCCATTCCTGTAAGGTTAAGGAGGCTGTTTACTTGGCTTACCTTGCCAATTCCTTTTCTTACGGAAATCTTATTATCAGTAGATGAAAGTGTCGCTATCCCCACGCTGTCGTAGCCTCTATATTCCATTCTCTTGAGGCTGTCGACTAGTGCCGGCGCGACAATATCCTTACTAAGGATACCAATGATAGAACACATTACTACTCAATGTGTGAGAAAGAGGGCTTTTATCTATTGAGTGTTTGTACTCTGTTTTTATTTATCTAATAAATCACAGATAATTTTTCTTCACCATAGGTTAAATACTAATACTATAAGTAGAGACCTGAATGTTCTTT
>DATFBV010000161.1:0-2701 GCA_035253605.1 Nitrososphaera sp. | reverse complement strand
AAAGGCGGGTTCGGCTTGGTCTTTATCATATCTGCCATTCTGCTGATGGTCTGAGCCATGTTCTGCGAGTCAGTATCTATTGCAATAATTTCGTCTCTTATTCCACCCTTGACTAGTTCCTGTTTAACCTTTTCAGCTGGCTCGGGAGCTCCTACTATCATGACCATAGTTTTATGCTTATCTGGCCTTGACTTCATGATCATTCCATAGGTTTCAAGGCCTACCTTTATGCGCTCTTTGATATAATCGGGGAGATCACCACCGGCTGCTGCTGGTTCGCTCTTGTATATCGCATATAGAACGAGGAGATTGCCGTCAGTAAAATGATGTTCGGACATTTTCTAATACCACGTCGAAGTTACTTTTTTTGGAATCGAAATCTGCCTTTCAAGCTCATCTAGGCGCTGTAGACAGTCTGGATTCTTTTGCAGGTCATGAAACTTTTTGTCACGTCTTATCTTTCTCACAACATCTAGCACTTCATCTGTTGAGACACCATGCTTTATATCGTACTCAATTTGTTTGGCACAGCTCGAGACTGTGCTATACCTTTTGTAATTTCGTTTTTCAAAAGAAGATGCATCAGGAGAAATGCCCTTTACATAACGGATGATCACCTTTTCAACATGTTCAAGATGCCAGTCTTTCATAGCATAATTATTGGGCTTCATAACTACTATACTACTGTTTATGATGTAGAGGTTATTTAATCTCTTGTCCTCATCTAAAGATACTCAGAAAGATCTACTTTTTCTTCCCCCGGAATTTTTGCGATCTCAAATCTCTCTTTTGACTTGAGTATAGTGGCAGTTGCGTCTATGCCTACCTTCGTTGTGAGCAAATTGTCCTGGTCGCTCGATGGGTCTAGACTGGATCCCTTTGCATTTGCAATTATAATGAAGTCTCTATCTGCTTGACACCTTGTAGCGATTGCATATTCAACTGCAATCGGGTCTGTGGGATTAATATCGTCATCCACCACTATTGCCATCTTGAGCGAGGGATGAGCTGTAAATGCCGCCAAAAGCGCGTTCTTAGGTTCGCCCTCTAAACGCTTCTTTAGCTGTATTACCGCAGATAGCCAGTTGCTGCCGCCCTCTGTAAGATGTACAGACTGAGTAGTAGGCACCACATTTTTAATATTATCATACATCTTTGCCTCAACTGGCATGCCCATTAGTAGACGATGTTCCGCATAGCCGGGCAGGATATCATGGTAGATGGCATCATTGCGTAGGAATATCCTTTTCAGCTCAAATACTGGCTGTTTGCGTTTGAAATCATATGTGCGGAGCATTTCGACCATCCATTCCTCATGCGTCTTGTCATTTAGGATTTTTCCTTCAAGAACGATCTCGGTATGACCTGGCACATATAGCTGTGAATAGTTTGTCTGTGAGAGCATAAGCTTGCCCTCAAGAAGGGAATTAGCTATATGCATCTCATCTACACCATAAGCCGCCTGATATGCTGCAGCAATGTTGACTGCAGGATGGACTCCAATCCCTATTGCAATTTTTAAATCTTCGCCATGGTCGCGGGCATAAGTGAAGCACTTATGAAGATGCCTGCCTTCTACCATGCGTATTGCCATATGATGTTCATCTAGGCGCAGGAGTCTGTGGGTCGATTGGTTCTGCTTGCCAGTGTCCTGATCCTTTGAAAATACTATAGAGGATGTAATGAATGGTCCGGCATCCTTTTCAAAATGGGTTACTATAGGAAGGTCGTATAAGCTTGTAGATGAGTTTTCTTCAAATAGGCCGCCGTCTTCAGTCTGTGTGGGTGCTGATAGGCCATGGAGAGCTTCATTAACGCGAGAATGGATATTCTTCTTCACATCTGCCTCATGCGATTTGTGAGGCGAACCTCCAAGAGCAAGGTAAAACCTTCTGGGGGTCGCTATAACATTGCATACGACTCTGATGTTACTCCCCCGCGCTTTTTCAAAGAGTACTGCCTGTTTGCCATCTAATCTCGCACTAACCGCTGCAATCTCATATTCGGTATTGACGTCGCGCTTTACGCTGATGAGTTCATTATCACTTTGAAGCGTCAATAAAAAAGTGCGCAAATCTGCGCTATTGTTTTTCATATCTTTTGCTATTGACAGTATTCATTACCCCTTCCATAATTGTCTTCATGTCGTCGAGCTGAAGCTGACTCTTGCTATGTAACGATACCAACGATATGCCGTTTATCATGGATGACACCTTCTCTGCGACTGTACTAATAAAAATTGAATCGTACTTGCTTGGTATAACCTTAGCTGTGCTAATCTTATTTGAAGCACTTATAGCAATTGAAACAGCGCCTATGCGTGGCTGCCCTTCTGTTATCACGATAAAGCAGCCGTTTTGGAAAAATGTCGTGCTGAGAAAAAAATTACGTGTAGTGCTCGGGCTGACGATCTTGGTTACAAGAACCTCCGGCTCGGTTTCCATTGGTCTACCTTATGCGAACAGTAATTGGCTTGACCACCTTGAGCTCATTTTGCTTCCTCGTCCTTGCCCTAAGTTTTGCCTTATACTTCAAATTCCTAGGCTTAGTCCTCAGCCTATACCCACAGCAGGGGCACCAAAGGCCATCCCACTTTATAAATATCTCACATATCTGGCATCTCTTCTGGCCACTAGCATACCTGCCTGAGCCGACAGGCTTTTGAGCCTTGTGACGTATACATATACCTTTACAAGTCATT
>DATFBV010000160.1:0-5479 GCA_035253605.1 Nitrososphaera sp. | reverse complement strand
ATCCCTATTGCCTTTGCGAGATTGGTGGTGTCATTATATCCGACATAGTCAGCCCCTATTACCTGTGCAACACGTGACCCTATCTTGTTGCTTGAATCTTCTGTAGTGCCATGCTGGTACGCTATTAATTCATCCTGTGATGGAAAGTCGATACCCGCATAGCAGGGATAACGTATAGGAGGATATGTAACTACAAGACTCACCCTTTTTGCCCCTGCCATCCTAAGTGTTCTGATTATCTCAGCAGAGCTTGTGCCTCTTACGATGCTGTCGTCTACGATAACAACGTGGCGGTATTCAACCACTTCAGGGATCGGGATTATACCCTTGTTTATCTCGAGTCTGTTGTCTTGATATGGCTCAATAAAGCTGCGCATAGAGCCTTTCTTACTGTACCTGTCCTTTAGCAATCCCTCTTCAAATGGAAGACCAAGCTCCTGTGCGTATCCCAGAGCTGCTGGTCGTGCCGAATCAGGTACTGGGACCACAACGTCTGCATTTGTCAAAGGAAATTTCTTTGCAAGGAACTGCCCTATCCTCTTCCGAGCGGCATAAATGTTGATTCCTTCCATTATGCTGGATGGATGCGCAAAATAGGTATATTCAAATGCACAGTGAGCATGCGGTCGTTCGTTAGCAAAATGCTGCGAAGTCAAACCGCCCTTGCTTATCTTCAAAAGCTCGCCTGGCTCTACATCCCGTGTTAGCTGCGCTCCGACTGCTGCAAGTGCACACGACTCTGAAGCAACAATGTAGGTATTAGTTTCTCTATGATATCCAAGGACTAGCGGACGGAAACCACGTACATCTCGTGCTGCATACACAGAACCCTCATCTGTCAGAAATGTAAAGCAGAAGGAGCCGACCATCTCTCCTTTCAAAATGTGCATAGCCTCTGCCATATCCTCCTTATCAGCTAAGTGCATGACAAGGCGCTGGGCTGCCACAAGAGTGTCACTCATTGTTTGTGGGGTAAAGGTGCAACCGCCAACCATACCTGACAGCTCTTCCACATTGGCAATTGTGCCATTATGTGCAACGCAGAGATCTTTTACTCTCAGAGGCTGAGCATTTTCAATTGTGCTCTTGCCAAGGGTGGAATAGCGGACGTGTCCAATGGCAGTGTGGGACTTGTATTTTTTGATCACCATTGGAAACTCTGACGCTGAGGAAGAGACAAGTCCAAGCCTTCTGAACGGTGGTTTGCCGGGAACTGCAATACCCCATGCTTCCTGTCCGCGGTGCTGTAGAGCTCGTAACGAGTCTATGACAAAAGGTACGACGTTATGGCCATCGAGAGAAAAGATCCCAATTACGCCACAGTTTTCATGAACCAAAACGCCCCCACCCCAAGATATAGTAGATTAAGCATTAAGCTATTAAAAACATATGTATCTCCTTCATGACTGCAATGTTTTTTCAAGAAAGTCAAAATTTGACTTCAACTGCTTCAAAGACAGTCTGATCACGTCCCGCTTGCCCTCGATAAACTGAATGTTAGTGGGTATAGTTTTGCCAATCTCTGCAAACCTCACGCCTTTAGTTGACAGTACTTTGCAGACAGTCCCAGGGTCTTTTGTGGCAATGATATAGCGGGACTGTGTCTCCGAGAATAGCAGTTCGTCTATCTGTTTGCAAGAGTTTGGAATAGAATCAAGCTGAACTTTGAACCCGGTCGAGCCAGCTATCGCCATTTCAGCAAGTGCGACTGCAATGCCGCCTTTTGAGCAATCATGGACGCAGCTTGCAAGGCCACTTTTTATTAGATTCAGCACGGCAGTCATATTCTGCCTATCCACTTTCATATCAACCTGTGGAACCGTCCCGCCTGTTATCTTATGAAAATATTCATAGTATTCGGAACCGCCCATTTCTGGATGGGTATGTCCTATGATAAAAATTGACTCCTTCTCTGAGAATGCCATTTGCTTGAGAAACGATTCACTTTCGACTAGCCCAAGCGTACCTATGACAGGCGACGGCTTGATCGGACCTTTCGCAGTTTCGTTGTAAAAGCTTACCTTGCCACCTACTACGGGAATCTCCATGAAGGTGCAATAATGTATTATGGCATTTACCGTCTGAACAAACGTCCAGTAGATCTCTGGATCTTCAGGACTTGCGAACTGTAGGTGGTCTACCACCCCAATGGGTTCAGCGCCTGTACAGACAATATTTCTAAGTCCTTCTGAGAGACATCCAAGCGTTCCTTGATAGGGGTTAAGGTAACAGTGCTTTGAGTTACCATCAAGCTTAACTGAAACAAACTTGCCATTGTCAAGCCTCATCACTGCTGCGTTACTTGCCCCCGGCTTGATCACCGTTCTTATTCCCACTTCATGGTCATATTGTTGGTAGACCCATCGCTTACTTGCTATCGTAGGATTTGCCAAGAGCGAGAGTAAGGGCTTCGCAAGGTTTGAGGGCTGAATTGGTCGCTTAACTCTTTTCAGCTTGTCAATGTAAGCAGGCCGCTTCGCGGCCCTATCTGCAAGCGGTGCGTGGGCAATCAAATGCGAAGGGATCTTCATTACAACCTTGCCTGAATGCCTGACTACTAGGTCTTGATGGTTTTGGACTGTGCCAATGATAGAATATTTGATTCCGTACTTACTAAGAATTAACTGCAGCATTGACAGTCTTGTTTTGTCAGTAATGTAGAGCATGCGCTCCTGTGACTCAGATATCATGAGCTCATTTGGCATCATATGACTTTCTCTTGTATGGATCCTTGTCAACTCAATGTCAAAGCCCTTGCCAAGATTGTCTGATGTCTCCGACAGACAGCAAGAAAGCCCACCGCCTCCCAAGTCTTTGATGCACTTGAGACAGCCGTATTTGACTGCCTCCATAGTTGCCTCCAACAACAATTTTTCGAGGAACGGATCTGGAATCTGTACAGCTGACCTATTATCTTCCTCAAGTGTCTTTGAGGCAAAGGAGGCGCCCCGTATGCCATCCCGACCTGTTGGGCCGCCGGCAAGTATTATTATGTCATCTGCTTGGGCCTCGTTCGTGATAATGTCATCTTTTCTACCAAAGCCTATCGCTGCGACGTCGACCAAACAATAAGCCTGAAATGAGGGGTCAAACTCAATTTCACCCCCAACTGTTGGGATTCCTATGCAGTTTCCATAATCTGCAATGCCCTTTACTACATTTTTAAAGAGCCACTTTGATTTCGCGACAGATTGGTTGTTATTATGGTCTATTATTGGTGCAAACCTCAGGGCATCAAGAACAGCAATTGGGCGGGTTCCCATTGACATGATGTCACGTATCACCCCCCCTACGCCTGTTGCAGCTCCACCAAATGGCTCTATGGCTGAAGGATGATTGTGGCTCTCAATGTGTACTGTCAAGACGTAGCCTTCCCCAACATCAAGCACGCCGGCATCATAGCCGGGGCCAACTACTACATGCTTGCCCTTTGTGGGCAGCAACTTCAAATATTTTTTTGATGACTTGTACGAACAATGCTCTGACCATTGAGCGCCCACGGCGTCCTGTTCGATCTCGTTTGCCTTTCGCTTTAGTTCTTGTTCAAGGTAATTAAGCTCCTTCTTTGTAAGGGCATCCATCTCTATGCTACCGCCTTTTGTTTCAGGTTTGAGACAAGCGACCAGAAAATTGTAATGGCCTCATTACTACTACTATTACTACTTCTTCTGCTACGGTCGACGTTGAGGATTCTTTCGCTTGCCCTCTCCGGGTGGGGCATCATGCCCATCACGTTGCCCTCTTCATTGCATATTGCTGCAATGAGGTCAGTCGACCCGTTAGGGTTGTCACTCGCGTATCGCAAAACGATCTGATTCTTTTTTTTCAGCTCCTTCAATATCTTGCTGTCAGCGACATAGCGGCCATCGCCATGGGCAATAGGGATGCCAAATGTCTGCTTTAGTGCAAACTGGTTTGTAAAGGGTGTCTTGTTGTTTGTAACTTGCACGCTTGTCCATCTGCAGACAAAGCGGAGGGAATCGTTCATCATGAGAGCACCTGGCAACAGTCCAGACTCAACAAGGATTTGAAAGCCGTTACATATGCCGAGCACCGGCAGGCCATCCTTTGCCATCCTTTTTACCTCCTGCATTATGGGACTATGAGCAGCAATTATTCCAGGGCGAAGTCTGTCGCCAAAGGCAAAACCTCCGGGGATTATCATAGCATCATAACCGCTGATGCGATCCTCAGTATGCCAAATAAAGTCGGCCTCAACGCCTATTATATTGTTGAGAACATAGTGAACGTCGCGGTCGCAGTTGCTGCCAGGGAAAACAGCTATCCCAATTCTTGCTGCCACATTACTTTGCAACAAAAGCTTGCAGACGCTCGTATTAATATCTTCATACTGGCCAGTTTTATTCTATATAATTACATTGACCGCTAGCGTATTGTTTTTATCATCGGTTGATTCTAAAAAAAACTGATCATGGCAGCCACTGTAGTCCGCGATATCATGACAAAGAACATGGTTATGATAGACCATGACAAGACCGCCTTGGAGGCTGCCAAGATTATGGCCGAGAAAGGCATAAGCTCTCTATTTGTTGTCAAAGATAATCATCCAATTGGTATCGTAACAGAGCGGGATTTCATCAAAAAAATATGTGCTAAGGAACTACCGATAGCCGAGGTAAAAGTGAGCGATATTATGTCAAAGATACTTACAACGGCTGATCCTGATACACCAGTTGAAGTTGCAATTCAGAGGATGGTTAACCATAAGATACGGAGACTTCCCGTAATGGAGAATGGCAAGTTAGTAGGCATCATAACAGTAACGGACTTGGCAAAGCATTTGAGAACTACACTGTTGCTTGAAGGTGCACTTGGTGATTCCAACAGCTTTGACAGCATGATTGCGACGATGGATCGCGACAAGTATTAATTCTTAGAATTTTTTTGATAAATGGCGCAGACAGAACGTGTTATCTAAACATAAGTGAAAAACTATGGGCCATACCATCAACATCATATGCAAGAATACTGATTTTTGGAGCTTGATTTTTTTCAACTACCTACGGACAATTATACCCCAATCGACCATAAAGAAGATTCCTAGAATTATGTAGAATACTCTAGCTCTTGTCTATTACCCTAACAGTACAGTTGCTGACGACTGGGTTAAAGATACGTAATTCTTGGCACAGCTTCTTTATAGTCAGTTCAGCATCACTTTCCGTTCTCGAATTGACGACCATTTTTAACATCTTAGCCGACCTTACTGATTGTATGTTGGAATATCCCCCCTTGACAACTAGATCCCTGTGGATCGTCTCACCCTCCGGGTCATTGATGTACGGTTTGTTTTCAATTATTACCTGGACAATAAACCTTGGCACAAGTTTCTCCTATCTACACTTTTTAAATATTTTATTTAAAGAAACCGGCCGAATACCTTTGTAAAGAGCAAGAATGTTGCTACTGAAGGCGGTACTAGACCTAGCATCAGTATGTTTGACGCTACATCAGCCGG
>DATFBV010000159.1:0-3008 GCA_035253605.1 Nitrososphaera sp. | reverse complement strand
TAGGGGCTGCATCTACTGCAATAATGGAGCACGATGTCATGACAGACATCGGGGTAAAAGATGATGTAATTTTATAGCAATTGCATCCCATCCACTAAATCATACTCTGTCAGGCGCACAAGCTCGTTCAGCTTGGCGATGCGCTCGCCTCCCAACACACCTGATTTCAACATGCTAGAGCTTGTGGCGATGGCGATGTGAGAAATGTGTGAGTCGACCGACTCACCGGACCTATGTGAGGTTATTATCTTGATGTTATTCTTATTGCATTCTTTAGCAAAGTCTAGTGCCTCGTAGAGACTGCCTGCCTGATTGACCTTCAGTATTGCGCCGCTACATGCTGCATACCTTACTGCTTCCCTTACCCTGCCAGTGTTTGTTACGAGCATATCGTCTCCTGTAACCAGCGTCTTGGGATTTTTCTTATTCAAAATTGCCATACTTTCAAAATCGCCCTCATGCACTGGATCTTCTGTATAAATCAGCTTATAGTCGTGTATTAGCCTATTTGCAAACTCGATTTGCTCGCCTGTATCGCGTTTGATGCCTTGCCGTGCATAGTCATACAGCTGCATTTCTTCGTTCCAGAATGACGAACTAGCAAAGTCGATGCCTATTGCCATGTCCTTGCCCAGTGTATACCCGCAATTATTTACCGCCTTTTCTATGATCTCAAGCGCCTGGTCATTGTTTACGTTTGGAGCCCACGCTCCCTCGTCACCTTTGCCGTAGGTAAAGCGCTTGTCTTTAGATTCTATCACTTTGCGTGTCTCACGGTGAAGGTTGAAGTTCATCTCAAGCGCTTCAATGATGTTCTTCGCACCCACTGGGCAGGCAAGGATCTCTTGTAGATCAGGAGTACCCGGCCCAGCATGTGCACCACCGCCTAAGATGTTGCCAAGCGGAAACGGGAACTTGTACGGCTTGCTTTGTTTTAACAATTTGAAAAGCGGAAGGCCGAGAGAATTGGCGGCCGAGTCGACAGCTGCAATGCTGAGTGCATAAGCTACTGACCCGCCGATCTTACTATAGTTGTCAGTCTTGTCTATTGACTTTAACTCGTCATATACTGCCAGCAGGTCCTCTGCCTGCAACCCTACAAACCTATTGACATTGGCATTTAGCATAGACAGGGCTTCTTCGGGCTTATTTTCGGGAAAACTCTGCGCCTCAAACTTGCCTACCGATGCCCCGGAGGGAGCGCAGGCCCTTCCGATAAATTTACCGTCAGTTATAACGTCGATTTCGATACTCTTGCTTCCTCGGCTATTGAAAACTATTCTGCCACGAATTGAAGAGATAGAAGGCATAAGAGTTTTTCAATATTATAACATAATTTATTATTATTCGTTTTAGATTATTCTATGTCAGACTGGATCTCAAACATACGCCTTCTGAGCGCTTCATAGTAGGGAATAATCTGATAAATGGTATCGACATTTGAAATGAACATCCTTCTGCAACAGTAACGCTTGACTCCCAGGGAGTCCATGACCTTAGCTGGATCCTCGCCAGTCCTGACACGATTTGAATACTCTGCATGCTTGTCTGCAATAAGTCCCCCGCATGTAAAACATCTTACTGGAATGAGCATTTTTCTTGTACCTGTGTGTCAGTGATTTTAAGCATTATAAAAACTATTACCGCTTTTACACAAAGTGTCAAAGATTCTCTAGAGAAGTACAGAGAGAGATATCTACTGCCTATGCTTTATCTTACAGTGGGCTAATTCTTAAACATCTAACTGATAGTAATTTTGTATTTTTCTTTTGTAAATGCGTCTGTTTTGGTCTGGAATGTATATTGGATCAAAATCTAATCTTCGAGAATTCTTTTACAAAAATTTGTAGTTGAACTCTAATGGGCAAACAAGCAAACAAAAAGAAAAGATGGATATGATGTCATTCACCAGCCACATAGAAATCGATCCAAAAGCCTATGCTATGCTTGCTGAGTGCTCTTTGGTGCGCACTCGTTAATTAGTATCTACATTCCTGCTAAGGGTATTGAATTGATAGTGCTGCCTTTACATGAGGGACATACTTTGCCTAACCTTTGACCTAAAAATGATGCACACCAAAAACAGTGGCTACATAGTGCAAATTGAACTTGCTTTGAGATCCTGGTAGCATTTGTTATTGCACCTCGATCTGCTATTATGGTTGTTGTTGTTGTCATGTTTGAATTACACCTCGCCTAAATTTCACAAACTTGTGTTTAGTGACTATAGACAGTTGTACGCATTCAGACAAGCTAATAAATATGTATTTATAGTTTTCCCTAGACAGCCCTCAGATTTCAATTCGACTAGCCGTCTATAAAGTCATACTACTGTAGCAATCGTCAAAATGCTACGTTGCTAATGACTAATCCAACAGTTTTGGCAGCCTTCAGAAGAGGGTTGGATTTGTTCTATTTCCCGGTGTGTTTCATATTTCTTGAGTGAAGGGCAATATAGCAAGAGCAAAAAGGCATATGGAAAAATACTCTATGGAGCCTGTCAAATAGTCGTTATGTGAATGATAGATACGATTTTAAAAATTATATTATACACTAATATCGTTAGCGATAGGCAACGTGAATGAAAATGTTGCTCCTTTTCCGTCCTTGTTGTTTTCAGCCCATATCTTGCCTCCATGAGCTTCAATAATATTTTTACAGATATACAAGCCCAGACCTGTGCCTGAAAAGGATTTAGATGAAAACTTAGTAAAGAGCTTAGGCATCATCTCAGGATCGACACCTGAGCCACTATCGCAGACATTAACAACAGCGACAGTACTACTATTCTCGATGCTATTGTTTTCTTTCTTCTTTTCCGTGGATATCGTGACATAACCTTCTGAGGTAAACTTTAGAGCATTATTTAGCAGGTTAGAAATAACTTGGGTAAGTCTATTTCTATCTGCATAGACGTGTAAACTCCGAGGTTGGTAGTTTATTTTTACATGATTTTTCTCTTTGCGTCGGGCTGGCAGGCCATAAACCATAGAGTCCGCCTCTGCTGC
>DATFBV010000158.1:0-10528 GCA_035253605.1 Nitrososphaera sp. | reverse complement strand
TGTAGGCAAGATAGAATGCACTAGTGGCTCCTCCTACTGCCCCTGCAATTAAAAACATCAGCATATCATGCCGCCTCGTTTTAAAATTTCTTTTTCCATAACTTTTGATATCTCAGCAAGTCTGTTCTTCACCTCTGTTTTATTGTCGCCGCGTGATATCATCTGTATCTTTAACTGAGGCGTCTTTTTCCTGTAGTGGCCTAGTGGATGTGTCTTGAGATATATCATGTTCTTTGGATGAGATTTTACTATTTCTATCAACACTGGAGCGATCATGGCTTCAGTGAGGCCTCTTGTATTATAGTGCACCTCCTCTGCAACAAACTTACCTATGTTCTTCTTTATCCGTGGCAGGATATACTCTTCAAATATTGCTTTCATCTCTGATGGTACCCCTGGCAGACAAAAGATCGATATATCGCCGACCTGCTTCATGATTGCAGGTGCACTCCCTACAGGATTCTGAATTGGGGTGCAACCTTCCGGTATGGTGGCCATCTTTATCCGTGGCTCGGTCAGCTCATAGTGAAGCTTGTGCCTTGCATAACTTTTCTTGAGCATCCGAATCGCTCTGCTATCTAGTACAACTTTTTTTCCAAGTGCTGCTGCTATGCCTTCAAAAGTCATATCGTCATAGGTTGCACCAAGGCCCCCTGTAGTTATCAAGATATTGGGCTTTCTTGCAAGTGATTCTCTTGCTGCAGATGAAATTTCACCAAGATCATCGCGCACAACTGTCACTCTTCTTACAATACCTCCGACATTTGTAATCTTGCTGCAAAGCCAGTATGCATTGGTGTTGAGTGTGATTCCTGATAGAAGCTCGTTGCCTATACAGAGGATTTCAACGATCATGCTTTGAAGATCCTACTTAACATAATTAGCTCAGGCCCACTTGTAAGGTTGCCTACAACGACTGACTTCATGTTTGCTATGATGCCTGATGAGAGAAAGGGCACTCCCCCATTCACTGTTACTGGCTCTGCTGGCACTTGCAATATTTCTGAAATTTCCTTTACCTCCTCCTCTGTAGCCTTAGGGTGGACGCCTGCACCACCATTAGTGGCGACAATCATTGATCCTGTCTGAACAAAGCCTCCTACAGTCATAGAGTTGGTTGGTACACCGAGTACATCCTGCACCTGACGGTCTGTCTCCCCCTTAAAGAGGGGTGATATTATTGCGCCATTATCGTTTGTTGCAATTAGGTTGCCTATAGCAGTGAACTTGCTTTTTACCCGCTCAACATTGAGGTGACTTGATTGTTTTAGCATCTGGACTTCCTCATCAGACGCTATTGGGGGCAACAGCATACCATTATTATTCATGACTGTCATAGGGCCAAGGAGCCGGGTACCTGCTATGGAAGCATACACCTCGCTTACCTGTAGGTAATCGGCAAGCTTTTCTGTCTTTGTCTCAGCAAAACCGTATGGTACTAAGATGATGCTGTCATTTGCCTTGACAAATATGCCGATATTGGGGCTCTTGTATACTGTATAGCGATATATCGCCAATATGTATGTAGAAAGACTCAGAAAATAAAGGATATGAACCTAGCGCTAGCGATTGATCCATGCTCTCTATGATGAGATCCAGAGATCCTCTCATATCAAGAGCTCGCTTCCAAGCTTTCTGTTTTCTCATAATTTTTTAACGCTCCTACAGTAGTTAGACTATCCTGACTTGTCTAGGTATTCGGTCAACTATTTCTTCGATGGACAATGTTTCACCATATCCAAACCTTCATTATTCTAGCTCTTACATCTTTGTAACAATGTGTGATCGATCCATGATTGCGATCTGCCATATAAGAAGAGGAAGCGATAGGCATTTCTATATATAATACACACTGTTCATAGAAATCAAAAGTTGTGTAAAAACTCATCAAAAATGCAAACACATTGTACTTAGATAGAGCAAAGTGCTGGATGGATCATGTCAAGAAAAGACAGCAACTTTGAGTATAAAAATCAAGGAAGTTCAAGGTCATAGTGTTTATTATAGCCTACTTGTCGTAAGGTACTAGCTATGTCTAATCCCTTCTACGACAGAGACATTGTTTCGATAAAGGATTTTGCCAAGGACGACTTGGAGTTTGTCTTCGACGCCACCGATAGTATAAGCCGCCTCAAGCATAGCCAGCGAGGTGAGCTTGGTAAGGGAAGGACTCTTGGTTACATCTTCTATGAACCTTCTACAAGAACGAGGATGAGCTTTGAAGCGGCGATGGCGTCACTGGGAGGAAGCTCGATCGGCATATCTGACTTGAAGTCGTCTTCTGTGGAAAAGGGTGAGAGCCTTGCTGATACAATAAGAGTTATTGATCTATATTCAGACGTCATCCTACTCCGTCATCCTCTGGATGGCTCTAGTAGGTTTGCAGCCGAGCTGTCACAAAACCCTATCATAAACGCTGGGAGTGGAAGCGAAGAGCATCCGACACAGGCACTGCTTGACTTGTATACTATATTGAAGGAGAAGGGTAAGATCGATGGCCTGTCTGTGGCTATAGTAGGCGATCTAAAATATGGAAGAACTGTATATTCACTGCTCTATGGCCTTGCCAATTATAAGGTCGAGATACATCTTGTTTCGCCGCCTACCTTGAGGATAAGGAAAGAGTCGCTCTATGAAATACAAGACAAACTCAAGATAAAGGAGCACAGCAAGCTTGATGAAGTCTTGCCAGAGACTGACGTCATTTACGTTACGAGAATACAGCGTGAGCGCTTTCCAGATGTGCAAGAATATGAAAAGGTCAAAGGGACTTATACAATAGATGAAAATACATTGGCAAAGTCCAAGTCCAATATTGCAGTCATGCACCCCTTGCCAAGGGTGGATGAAATTTCACAGTCAATTGATCATACTAAAAATGCAATATATTTTAAGCAAGCATCTTATGGAAAGGAGTTAAGGGCTGCGCTGTTGGCCCTTATGCTGAATGAGAACATATCACGATAGATTTTCATAAAAACTAACTTGCATCATAAAGTAATAAAAGAAAGCAGCTGCTGGCTACCTAGTAACTTACATCTCTATATGAAAGCATAAAAACAGAGAATCTGTAGAACTTTGATATTGACAGGTTTTGTTTATTAAACATTTCATAAACAATTCCCTTCTGTATAAAAATCAGCTTATTTCAGAATTTGTGTATCCCAAGCTGTTCCAATATTGGTATTGCAATGCATAATGTATTGACAATTCTAAAATGCACGGAATTTTTACCGCATTTGTGATGACATTATTATAAAAGTTCTTCATTCACCCGCAGGGATGTTGCAAGCAGTAACTATGTAGATTAGAAAAAGGCAGTAAGCTTATGGGATGACTACATTGATCAAGCCGTCATACTAAAATGGCATGTTTTGTGCTGTTCGGACTTGGATAATGTCCTTTTATAATTACGATTTCTTGTCTACAGGTCAGATCTAGATCTAGGCATAGTTGCCCTTTATCGATGACTTGGCGCCGCAGGCCTCGCAGATCAAAAATGCGACCTTTGGCTTGCTCTTTTCAGTATGAGTATCAGGGCTACCACATACTGGACATTGAACGTAGTCCTTGATGTATCGGTCAATGAGCGCCTGAAATGATGATAGTGTCTTATGGCCCAAAAATATCACGCGCTCGCCAGTTATGTAACCCGCAGAAGCAAGCTCTTTGTTGAGGTACAACAGGAATTTTTCAGGGTCCCTCCGTAGCGCCTTTGGAAAGTCCATGAAGTTGCGGAAAATAGTATTCTTGCCAACCCAGATTATTTGTGGGGCCGGAATTTCAAGCCTTGACCTTGCCTTCTTGGCGGTATTGCCCAGTTTATCCTGCAGCCTTTTGAGCAAAACTTCATAGTCGCCAGCAGACTGCGCTTTCACAAGTAGATCGGTTGTACTTCTGTTTAATTAATGTATATCGACTGTAATAAAATTGCCTGCCAGCCTATTTTTCGTAACTGCTATTGCTGCCAGCGACGAATCACATCCGATCCAGCGATGGCTAAGCTTTCCTGCAACCATAAGTGTAGTGCCCGAGCCGCAGAAAAAGTCAGCAATAAGATCATCAGGTTTTGAAAACTGGCTGATTATGCGTTCTAGGAGTTGGGTGTGCTTTTCAGTGCCATATCCCGTAGAATAGTTGTACGCTTCAATGTCGAGCCAGACATTATCGATTATCCTGTGTGTCTTTGGAGGGATCCAATACTCAGGGTATTTCCTGTGTGAGAGCTTTCTGACAAACTCTAGTTTTTTGCTGGTAGCTTGCCAGTATTCTTCAAGTACCATGTGAGAAAATTTGTTCTCATATAGTTGATAATTTCCAATTGCTTTTAGCGCTCTTTCTTTTGCCCACTTCCATTGTCCCCTTGCAGGCTTGGAGCCAAAGATCTTATAACGCATTGTAGGTCTGTCTACGTTACTCCAAAAACCCATCCACTTTGCCTTTGAGTGATACTTTGCAAGTGGAGGCCGGAATTTGGTATCTGCCACCTTGGAATACCATAGTATAGTGTCATGGGCAGAGTGCATTCTATCTATTGAATTAAATTGATACTGCAGGTTCTTTCTGCGACCGCGCTTTACTATTATTTCGTTTCTGAAATTTTCAGAGCCAAAGATTTGATCCATCATCACCTTGATGTAATGGATGACATGCCAATCCAAATGGATGAAAATAGATCCAGAAGGCGAGATCAGTTTGTGGATTCCACTCAAGCGTTCTTGCATCATATCAAGGTATTCACTTTCTTTCAATACATCTTCAAAGGCTAAGTTGCTATTGTTTTTAACGCGATGCAAATAACGCTCACGGCTGAGAAAGGGTGGATCGATATAGACTAGATCTATTTTGTTTTCAAAGCCATGCTTTAGCAAATAATTGAT
The DNA here is from genome assembly GCA_035253605.1 of Nitrososphaera sp. Taxonomy (GTDB): domain Archaea; phylum Thermoproteota; class Nitrososphaeria; order Nitrososphaerales; family Nitrososphaeraceae; genus Nitrososphaera. The sequence goes on along the minus strand of DATFBV010000158.1, from coordinate 5,648 downwards.
GCATTCAAGGTTATCACAGTGAAAAAGCAGGTTCTTGTTCCATAGACCCCTGTAATTATTAAGCTTATAGACTAGCTTAGTCCTCTGCACCATGATCTTGAGATCGTGCTGCCTATTATTATTTAAGTAGCATAACTAGATTCAGTTCAATATTACAACATGATAGATATGTGATATCTGTCAAAAAAATTAACTCTTCAAAAATAATATTTGCATGGAGAGGTGGCTGCGGCAGCGAATAAAATTTTCATCAGTCCTGTTGTATGGTTTTGAACAATTAGGAGTTTCCCGCTGGCACTTTCTGTAGCCCGCCTGTCATTTCTGACTTCAACAGTCCAAATCCAAACCGCAATCGATGCAAGAGCGACATATTCTATATATAAGTTACATATTTTCTTCTACAGCAACTCTAATACTTCTGTAACTATCATGACCTTCAATTCTATAATGAGACTCATTATAAGCAAAAATACTATATCATAAGATATTGACTTTCCATACAGTATCGTCAAATATGATTCCAATTAACAAGCCTTGGATAGGAGAAGAAGAAAAGCGTGAGGTAACAAGTGTGCTTGAAGAAACCGCACTTACCACAGCTGCGCGTGACGGTGGCAAACGAGTGCGTGACTTTGAATCGCTGATGAAAAGCTACCTGAAAATTAGACATGTAGTGTCTGTCAATTCTGGTACGTCTGCGCTCTATGCTGCGCTATTTGCTGCTGGCATAAAGCAGGGTGATGAAGTACTACTTCCCTCATTTACCTTTGTAGCAACTGCCAACGCAGTTGTCGCAGCAGGAGGTAAACCAATGTTTGTGGACATCAAAAAGGACGATTACACTATGGATGTTTCTGATCTGAAAACCAAAATCAATAAAAAGTCCCGGATAGTGATGCCTGTGCACCTCTACGGCCATCCATCCGACATTGACGAAATACGCGAGCTTGCAGAGAAGCATTCCCTTGACATCATAGAGGATGCCTGCCAGTCTTTAGGATCGAGTTACAAAAAGAAGCAGACTGGCACGTTTGGCACCATGGGCTGCTTCAGTATGTACGCAAGCAAGGTGCTGACAGCGGGTGAAGGCGGCGCAATTGCAACAGACAGCGACGAGCTTGCCGACAAGCTCAAGATGATAAGAAACCATGGCATGGTTGAAGGCAATGACACAAGAATGCTTGGTCTGAACCTTCGATTGCCCGAGATGAGTGCCGCTGTTGCTAAGGTGCAGATGCAAAAGCTGGACAAGATGCTAGAGCTCAGGAGACGCAACGCAGAGCTTTTGAGCGAGCTGCTTGCTTCTTCAAAGAAATACGAAGTAAACATCCCTCAGGAGACTGCTGACAAGAAGTTTAATTGGTATCTCTACACTGTAGCCTTTCGGGATGGGAGGGATAATATAAAGAACCATCTTGTGCAAAATAAAGTAGGCGCCACTGTCTATTATAGCCCACCAATACATAAGATGCCGTTCTATGCACACACTGCGTCAGAAACAAAGCTGCCTGCGACAGAATGGTGCGCTAACCACGTGCTGTCCCTGCCAGTACATCCGCATGTTACAGAAGTCGATATAGATCATATAGCAAACAGCCTAAAATCTACAGTTAGAAACAAAGCGTAGCATAAATTTTACAGATCAGGATAATATCGCAGTTGCCGATGCGTTTTTATATTATGGATCCGCCAACTAAAAGGCGGAAATGGCGATAGACACTGGGGATACTACCTGGATGTTGATCTCCACCGGCCTTGTCCTGATGATGACACCTGCGCTCGGATTTTTTGAAGCTGGCCTCATCCGAGGCAAAAATTCGCTGTCCGTAATAATGCAGACCTTTTCTGGGCTTGCCATTCTTTCCACCCTCTGGTTCGTTCTTGGATTCACCCTTGTTTTCTCTCCATCACAGGGAGGTTTTATTGGTGGCTTTGACTGGCTGTTCTATAACAATGTCCCCTTTAACGAATCTCTTGACTATGCGCCGACAATCCCAGGCGTGACATTTGCCACTTACCAGATGATGTTTGCAGTAATTACACCCCTTCTCATCACAGGTGCTTTTGCAGAAAGGGTCAAGTGGAATGCGTTTGTGGTATTCATCTTGGCATGGAGTATATTCATCTACTATCCTCTTGCACACTGGGTGTGGGGAAGAGGATGGCTTGCAGAGCTGGGCGTATTTGACTTTGCCGGCGGTATAGTCATTCATACAAGTGCAGGTCTTGCCTCCCTTGCAGCTGCACTAGTGCTTGGGCGTAGGAAGAATTTCGGCCCCGATATTATGGTGCCTCACAATATACCGCTTGCGGTTATAGGAGCGACATTTCTCTGGCTAGGTTGGTACGGCTTTAATGCAGGCAGTGCACTTGCTTCAGGATCGCTTGCTGCAAATACTTTGCTTGTGACACAAATTGGCTCATCCACATCAGCCCTCGTTTGGATAGCGCTCTCATGGAAGCGGGCAGGCAAGCCCTCGAGCACAGCTGCCATCAACGGCGCTATTTCTGGTCTCGCAGGCGTAACGCCTGCTGCAGGTTTCATTAGCGCACAGAACTCATTTCTGCTTGGCATTGTGCTAGGGTTTGCTTCATACTATGCAATATTATTGCTAAAAGAGCACTTGAAGATCGATGACGCACTTGATGTCAGCTCTGTCCACGGCGTAACTGGCATTGTCGGCTCACTAGCAATAGGCCTTATCGCAAGCACTCTTATCAATCCTGCTGGCCCTGATGGGTTGCTATATGGAAACCCCATGCAGCTAGCAATACAGGCACTTGGCATCGCAGTAGCAGCTACTTTAGGCTTTGGCGGCACAATCATCATCATGAAGATAATAGACGCCACGATAGGGCTTAAGGTAAAAGAAGAGGAAGAAGATATCGGGCTCGACATTACACAACATGCAGAGCGAGCGTATGTCAGCTGATGTTTTTCTTTTTCCTTCTTCTCTGATTTGCGCCCCTTTTGGGTTGCTTATAAGATCATTAGATATTACTGCTATTTTCTGCCCCGTTGCATGCGTTCGTCGCTAGTATATACGCCTAACAGTAAATACTATAAGGTGACGTTTTAGCTCTAGCTTTGTCTGCAGGATTATAGTAGACCATAAATACAGATGCCTTATACTTCAGGATACATGTCACAAATTACATTAAGGGGATACTTGTGTGAAAGATGCGGTCACAAATGGCTTCCAAAGGAAGAAACAAAAGATAAACCGAAAGTATGCCCCAAATGCAAAAGTCCATACTGGGATACGCCTAGAAGGATAAATGTAGCAAAAAAGCAACAAGACATAGAGTTGAAGGGAAAAAGGAGGTTAGGGTAACTTATCATCAGCTCCCCCTCCAAAAGAGAGGCAATATTCCTGTCGCCATTGTGGTACCGCCTATTCTGCAAATCCTCCTGATGATGTTCATACTACCGCAGTTGCTAATGTGGACGGTGGGGAAGATGATATTCAAATTTCTTATCACTGTACTGCGTGCAACAATAACAATAAATTGACTTGGATGAGATAGAGTAAATATACATTAGAAACTAAGTTCTGTTGAAATTATAAAAGTGATTGCTTACAAAACTCTGCAACTTGTATTTTGCGGTTAACAGATTCTGAAATCAGGAATGTCATTGCAGACTTTTTTGCGTAATGCATTTTTTTTGCCTTTCTTTAAATTTGCGACATAACAAGTCAATGCTGGTCGACTATGCCTTTCCTTTTCTGAAAAGATGCTCGTGTTAGAGGATGAGGGATTGTATTATATCCTGACTATTTACAGCATCCTAAACACGAAGCATCTGTAAGTTAGATATTCTAAAGTCTTTTATTGGCTTGCATCTACTTTTTATTTTGTTGAGACTAATAATCTATACTGGCAAGGGTGGCACTGGCAAGACAGTAACCTCCTGCGCAACTGCGATCAAGATTGCAGAGCAAAACTATAAGACGCTTGTAATTTCAGCAGATCCGGCGCATACGCTGAGCGATGCTTTCATGATGCCCGCCATTGGCCACGATCCAAAGCAAGTGCTTCCGAACTTGACTGCATTGCAAATAGACCCTGTCACTGAAATGAGCCGACAATACAATACCATACTCTCCTATACTGCAGCCTTATTTTCTTCCAAGGGGATAGATGAGACGCTTGCATATGAGATTGCTATGCTACCTGGCATGACTCAATTATTTTCGCTATTGAAGGTAGAGGAAATCGACCGCGCAAGAACATTTGATGCAGTGGTGCTTGATATGCCTGCATCCGGCGAAGCGCTACGATATCTCTATTTTCCTAAGCTTGTAGGCAGCATCGGTCGCAAACTGACAGGGCTTGCAGGCCTATTTAGTGGGTTTGCCAAGATATTCCAACCGCTTGCCAACTTCCCAACACCCACCAAGGATGTCATACAGAGTGAAATGGAGCTGCTCGACAGACTCAATGTTCTTTCCAACATAATTAATGACAATAATAGAACATCTGTTAGATTAGTTGCAAACCCCGACACATTCAGTATCGAAAATGTCAAGCGGGTACTCATGTCAACAAGCCTCTATGGCATTAATGTCGATATGGCAGTAATAAACAAAATAATGGTCAGCTCATCAGATGAATATTATGCTAAATGGGCAGCCTTCCAGAGGTCAAAAGTGGAAGAAGCAAAGGCAAATTTCTATCCCTTGCCTGTAAGAGAGGTAGAGCTCTATGGTACTGAGCTTCGTGGCATAGATATGCTGCGCAAACACGGTAAAATCCTCTTTGGCAGCGACGACCCATCGAAGATATTTTATCACGGCGAACCATACATGTTTGTAAAGGAGGGAACTGCAATCAATATGACTGTACAGGTACCATTTACCGAGAAAGATGACTTCAGTATAGAGCGTTATGGAGACCAGCTCACTATAACAGTTAAGACTGTGACAGGACAGATAGCCAACATTGTTCCTTTGCCTGTTGCGACTGCGGGGATGAAGCTTGTCAAGGCGAAGCTTTTGAATCAAAAGCTAAAGGTGCAGTTTGAGAAAGAATCTCTTTGACTCGGTCTCTGCCAAGCCGTCTGCAAACAGTTTATATAATATAGAATTTGATAAAATTTGAGAAAGTAATGCCAATAGATCCAGACTTTCCAAAAAACCATCAGCCAACTGGCAAGCATCAGCACGCAGACGGGGAGCATTTTCATTTTGTATGGGGGCCTGGAAGGGCTGCAGAAGCTGCAGAAAATGAAGAGGTCAAATCTGCATATCAAACAAGAGGAGAAGAAATGGCTCCTCTAGGCGTTCATGGAACAATGGTAGCTGTCGACTGGGACTCTTGCGTTGCTGACGGCGCTTGTATTGAAGCCTGTCCGGTGCAGGTATTTCAGTGGTACAGAACAGAGAATGATGTTCCTGCAGTGCAGGTGGCAAATGCTACAAGCGCAGGTACAGGTAGCGCTGTCAAAGAAGAGCGTAAAGACTATACAGACAAGGCGGATCCCATTAGAGAGCATGATTGTATCTGGTGCATGGCTTGTGTTTCAGTGTGCCCTCCACAGGCAATCAAGGTAGATCAATCAAATCTAGAGTTTCATGAAAAGTCCGCTGGTACATTCAATGAAGCCTTGGCTAAAAGTGGTGCACCTCCGCCACATGCGCACTAGG
>DATFBV010000157.1:0-7516 GCA_035253605.1 Nitrososphaera sp. | reverse complement strand
TACGGCGGCCAGAAATTCCCTGAGCTCAAGAGAACTGCCAAGACTACCAAGAAAATGACTTTACGCTATACTTGTAGAACATGCCAGTTTAAGACGATGAAGCAAGGTTTAAGGATACGCAAGCTGGAGATATGAGGAGGGCAATAGCATGAAGCGCGAAAGCATGATGATGCCAAAGCCGAGGAGCTCATTTCTATCTGTTCAGTGCACAAAATGCGGCGAAAAGGCAATAGTATTTTCACACACTACTATCGATATGAACTGCAAGTCCTGTGGCGAGCTTTTAGCAGAGCGCTCCGGCAGCAAGGCCAAAATCAGTGGTAAAGTTCTAGAGGTGCTAGACCAGTAATAATTTCTCTGCCAGCTCAAGCTCTTCTTTCGTGTTCACATTTAACGCAATTTCTTTTCGGTTCATGACTAAATAGCGTTCTTGCACTGGTTCAGTGCCTACAGCCATAGTATTGAATACGGTGATGCCAGAGTGGCAATATTGATTCATCAATACTATACTTGGCTTTACACCGATCTTCTCTACAAATCCTTTTTCAAGTATTATAGAAATTGCTGGTTCTTGCTCTTGCCTGTTATCATTTATGATATTATTAAGAATTTCATTGACAGTCTGAGAATTTAATAGGGGAATATCACCAGGTACTGCCATAACCTTTTGCGGTCTTAATTTTGAAAGCATGCATGATAGGTCCTGAGAGTAGCCCTCACCAGCTGTCTCAATTGTCTCAATGCCTTTTGATTTCAAAAACTCATTTGTTTTATGAGTATTAGGTGAGACTGCTGCAACGATGCGGTCAAATCTGTCTGAGCCTGCCAACGCTGAAATTACGCGCTCGACCATTGCAATACCCTCCACTTTTAGCAATGGCTTTTCTATGCCTCCTTGTTGTTGTTGTTGTTGTTGTTGTTGCATTCTACTCGCTATGCCACCACACATTACTACTGCAGCTATCAAAAAATCAATATCACCTGCGGCATTGACGGAAAGGATGACAGCACTATAAGGGAAGAGAGACGAGTTATCTCATTTGATGCTCCAAGGACGTCTCCAGATATGCCACCGAAGCTCTTGCTAGAAACATACTTCAAGAGCTGTGCAAGGATAAGTGAAATGGCCAGTGCAGCAAGGCCGGCATAGCTACTGGCAAATCCCACAATTGCAACGATAATGCCAGTGGCCGCAAGCATCTTGTGCCTGTCCTTCATTGCCGCGATGAAAGGAGAACTAAAGCCTTCCCATGCAGACAGACCCCTGTTGGCAAGTAGCACCATCACATACTTGGCTATCACCTCAGCAGTTATGATGCTAGTAAAAATCGCCAAGCCGGATCCAAAGCCGATATTGAACACAATTATCATGCCTACAAAATACATCACAAGCACTGCCACTCCCGCCGAGCCAACTGCAGGATCAAGCATAGCCTTATGCTTGACCTCCTTACTGCCTTTTGCCATCAACCCGTCAGCAAAGTCAGCTAAGGCGTCAGTATGGTGGACACCAGTTATTATTATAAGGGCGCCAGCAACCAAAAACCCTATAAGCAGAGGATGCAGAAAATACGAAATCCCAAGCGCCATCGCACCAATGATTAAGCCTATAACCAGGCCTGCGACTGGGAACAAGTACATGTTCTTGGCGATATAATAGATGTCCTGATTCTGCTTGCCTACGGGCAATATCGTCAAAAATGCAAGTACTGACTGGATGGGCTTAAGGAATGCCAAGTACAAGCCTCCACCAGCCTGCCAGATAGAGAATTGATACTACGGGGACAGATATTAAAATGCAAAAGAGCAATGTGGTAAGCTTCATTATTGAGATTGCTTTCCAGCACTTTTCAAGTGTAACAGGCTCTTGATTGTCGCCTAGAGTGTAGTGCCCTATCTTTTCAAGTCTGACACGCAATGCCCCTGCCATAGTAGCCATCGGGTAGCCAGCATTGAGACTAAATGTCTTGTAGTGATCTCGCTGTAGAATGTTAAGTGAATTTTTCCAATCGGCTCCAAGTATTCTGGCCGATACTATCATCAGGAATGCAGTTAATCTTGCAGGAATATAGTTTGCAGCAGTGTCAAGCCTAGCAGACATCCACCCAATATCCTTGAAATAGTTATCATGATAGCCAACCATAGAATCGAGTGTATTTATTGCCCTGTAGGCAAAAGCGCCAGCAGGACCAAAAAGTGAATAGTAGAATATGGGCCCCGTAATCCCGTCGACTGTGCTTTCGCTTATGCATTCGATAGTTGCCGAAAGGATGTGTTGCTCGTCAAGGTCGTCGGTTTTTCTTCTCACTATCATTGACAAATTATGCCTGCTTGTTTCCAAGTCAGAAGCCTCCAGGGAGTTTATAATTGCCTTTGTATGCCTGTCCATACCTTTCACTGCAATCGTCATCTTGAGTATTACGGCAGATACAATAACAAGCTCAATTAGGCCTGCAAGATACCTGCCGGCAAATACAAGAAAATGAACTCCTAAAGCTACTATGATAACGAGTGAAATAGCAAAGATCGTTCCCTTGGATTTTTCAGAACCCCCTTTGAGTCTTGGCAGAAAAAAGCCGATCAGCTGACCAAGCCATGCTACTGGATGATATTTATTCGGCGGATCGCCAAATAGCCAATCAATGCCAATGCCACCGGCAAGTGCCCCAAGAAGATACAGCATCTAGAGGCCCACAACCTTTGACATCCTTTCCATGTCGATATTTTCTTTTATTGCCTTTGCAATAAGGTCTATCTGCCAGTTCCATGATTCCCGCGGAACCTCCGCCTTACCTGCCACGCTGCCAACAAGGGAATCCTCTTCAGGCAAGTTGAACTCAATCTTTGGGATTATGCCAAGGATTCTCTTCTTTGTCATCTTCTGAACTTCCTTGATCGCTGGTGCTATAAGCGTGATGTCACCTCTGAACTTATTTATTAGAAAGCCTTTAACCATCGCTCTATGGGTGGGCTTTAGCAGCTGCGCTGTGCCTACAATGCTTGCAAAACAGCCACCTCGCTCGATATCGGCTACGATTATTACAGGCGCTCCTACCTCTTGTGCAAGCAACATATTGGCAATATCGTATTTTGCAATGTTAATCTCTGACGGCGAGCCGGCACCTTCAATGACTACAATATCGTTTTCGCTCCTTAGACTGTTAAGCGCTTTCAACACCATAGTGAAGCCCTGCTGGAGTACAAACTTCTCATAGTACTCTTTTGCATACATCTCAGAATAGAAGCGACCATTTAGGAATACTGTACTTCTATACTCGCCAAGCGGCTTGAGTAGGATAGGATTCATCCTAGGATCAGGCTCTTTTCTTGCTGCAACTGCCTGTATTGCTTGAACCAGTGCCATCTTAGATCCGCTAGATGTAGTGAAAAAGTTAGAGGACATGTTCTGCGCTTTGAATGGAGCCACATTGTAACCTCGATCTGAAAAAAGCCTGCACAGTCCTATCGCAATTGTGCTCTTGCCTGCACCAGACGTTGTGCCCTGTATCATAATTAGCTTGGCTCGCCTAGTCATTATAATCAAAAGCCTCCAGTGCTTTTAACAATAGCATATTTTCCCTATGCATCTTGACGGCTAATCTGATATATTGAGTGCCCATGCCAGTAAACGTGCTGCAGTCTCTTACAAGCACACCAGTTTTCTTTAGTAATCTATCTCTAAATTGCGTAGAATTTCTGCCTTGCAAATGGACGAGAAAATAGTTTGAGTCTGATCTCAACGGGCGAAAGGATTTTAGTTTGTCAATATTGTCATACAAAAACTTTCGCTCTTTTTTGACAAGCGACCTTGCTTTTGATAGATATCTCCTTTCTAGTAGGGCAGCCACTCCTGCAACCTGTGCAAGACCATTTACGTTCCATGGAATCTTATTTGCCGACAATTTCTTTGCAAGAGTTGGATTGCACACACAGTAACCAACTCGAAGACCAGCGAGTCCAAATGACTTGGTCAATGACCTCAAGATCACAAGGTTATCAAATTTGGATATCTGCTCAATCATCGTGTTAGCGTTGGGATTATCTGTCAGCTCAATAAAGCATTCATCAAGAAGGATCCTTGTCGAGCTATCGACGTTTTCGATTATTTTCATTATCTGATTGGTGGCAAGTGTTCCTGTAGGGTTGTTTGGATTGCAAAGAAATACTGCGTCAGCTCCTCTTGCCTTTTCAATTACTTGATCGGCATCAAGCTCCAAATCATATAGTGGTACAAATGTCACTTCAGCACCTACTTTCTGTGATGCATGTTCGTATTCACAAAAAGTTGGTGCTGGGATAACTACACGCCTTTTTACAAAGACCGTCTGTACAAACCAATAGATAACCTCTATCGCTCCATTCCCCACGCTGATCCATTCCGGGTCAATTCCTAGGTAGTGGGAGAGGCTTTTCTTTAGTCCTCTGCACTCGGGATCAGGGTAGTTCTGCGCAAGCGAGTTGATGTTCATCTTGATAGCTGCTATTGCCTTTCTGGGAGCACCGAGAGGGTTAATGCTGGAGCTGCAGTCGAGTCTGACAAGACGGGGGTCTACTGAATAAACGCCGCCGTGGGAGCAAGCTCTCGTTCCCTTACTGATAACAACCTCTTCTCCCATTCTTTCAAGAGCCCATTGACACGAGCTGTATTTAGAATGTTTTTGTACCAGCCTCAGATTATCAATTTAGTCACAAGGGCCCGCTAATAGAAGAAGTCGCAATATCTTTTTACATCACTCATTTGCATTGACGCGATTTTGGACTTAGGACTGAAAATTCTCTACCTAAAAGTATTTGCGTATTCAACCTTATGGAGCTTTAAATTATTTAATAAAAAATAAAAAAATAAATAATATTATACTACTCTCTCGAATAAAATGTCAATAAACCATCTAGAAGGTGCGCGTAATAACTGCCTCCTAGATTCAACTAGCTATTCTTGTTTTTATGAAGTTTCTAACCTAGGCGACGGTATCATACATAACATCCAGTTTTCTATTTAGCAGTATGCGCTTTTTATCGAGAAGATATTCGTCTATTCTATCTAAGGCGGTACGAATATAATCATCCGTTATCAATGAAGGCGTCCTCAACCTACTTGTTTTTGGTAATAACGAATTTATTTTCTGCAAGAGCTCAAACTGTTTATCTACATCTATCTCGTAACGGCACTGTTGAATTAACGAAGATAGCAGATTAGGAGAATGATTAGCCATACTAGAAGCAATAACTTATACTCGACATCGGATATAAGGATAGCAAAAGTTTATCCTGTATATTTTGTTCATAATGCACTACCTTGGAGTAATTTAAACTAGCCTTTGAATTATTATTATTTCATCCATTCTCTATCCTCCAAATAATCTATGAGTTTCACCATTTCCTCTATTCTTGCTTGGCCACCAACCTCACCTTTGCATGCTTCATAATGTCTTAGTAGCTCCCTGTCTTCTTCTTCAGATATGCTGTCTTTCTCTTGTATAGTTTTGAAAAATGTGTCCTCTTTTGCCGTGTGGTCAGAGACAAAGATCGCATACGATCTCAAAAATCTTGCAACAGGTTCCTTGTTTCTCTTGTTCCATTTCATTCCAATGCCAGCATCTTTGCTGTTACTAGTAGTATTATCATCATCATGCTCTATGAGTGCGTTTAATTCACGCCTTAGCATATTTGCTATCCTCCTTCCAAGCTCATGCTCGATTAGGAATTTTCTGATATCTTCTGAAAAACCGTCTTTGTTTGTTGTAACCGGAAAATACACTTTCTCTTCCTTTCCATGGTGAAAAGCATCTATAAACTCCTCCATGACAACAGAGATTATTTGAACATCTTCTATCGGTATGTCTTCATTTGCATATAGTCTATCAGAGCATCTTTGTGCAATGTTTCCTATTCTCCTTACGATTAGGTGTTCCTGCATCAGGCTGTCGGTAGAAGAAGAGTTCATGAGAGATTCCTCTGCACCTCAAGTCTATTTCAATTTTTGATGCAAAAAAAGTTATCAGCCATATGATTGTACATAATGTTTCACTGTAATTTATGTCCTGCAAATCTCTGTATTCTTAGACGTTGTTATTAGCTAATGGAAGACTAAAACTAAAGGTACATCCTCTTCCATCAGAATTATTCTCAGCCCAAATCTTGCCGCCATGTGCTTCGATAATATTTTGTGAGACAAATAGTCCTAATCCAGTACCTGTCTGGGATTTGGTTGCAAACTTTGAAAATAATCTTGGCATTATTTCAGGATCTATGCCGGAACCTGTGTCTTTGATGCTGACAATAATTTCATTGTTTTCTTCTCCCTTTTTGGTTGTTACTGTTATTGTGCCCTTCAGTGTAAATTTAATCGCGTTATTCATTAGATTTGAGATGACCTGCATCACTCTCCCCTTATCTGCTTCTACAAGAAAGTCATCTTTAGATGTAAACACTATTTTCAGATCATTTTTCCTCTTGTTATCCCGGCTTTCATATTCCTCAAGAATGTTTAAAATTATCCCATTTATTTTGAATGTTTCCTTATTGAGGCTCAGAGATTGATTTTCAATTCGTGTAACATCTAAAATATTTTCTATCAGAATTCTTAATCTTTTTGCATTTCTTACTACAACTTCTAATAATTCCTTTGCGGTTTCATCTTTTGATTTAGAGAGAAGTGCCTCGGTTAATCCAAGTATTGGTTGAATAGGAGTTCTTAGCTCGTGAGCCGCGATATTTATAAAATCTTTTTGCATCTTGTCATGAAGTTTTAACTGTTCATATAACTCAGTTTGTATCCATAAATTCTCAAATATTGAAACATAAGACAAAACACCTGGTTTGCTGCTAGAATAAGTTGACAGCCCTATAGCTTCATAGAATGTTGATTTAGTGTCATCCCTTAACTCAATTACCAAAGAAACCTTTCTATCGGCAATCAAAATTGTAGCTTTTGTATCTGATAGTTGCTGCAAATATCTGACATTGAGTGAATCAGTGGAGTTATCTTGCTGCTGTTGTAGTGGTTTAGATTCTTCTTCGATTGCATGATGATGATAATAATGACTCAAATTTACTTCAGGCATCAATATTCTAACTTGAATGTTACGACTTTTTGCAATCTCTGCTAAAAATTTTAGTAGTCCCATCTTTTCTTGTCGGCTAACTGCATTGGCAGTCGGAAGTATCAGTAGTATTTCTTTTTCAGCTGATCTCACAATGTCCCAATATAACTCCTCTGTCCTCTCAGGGTTTTGAATAACTTCGATATCAGATTCAACTCCTTCTTGTAATTGTTTTATTCTGTGTCGAGCATCTATTCCATTCCTCCATATCTCTTCGAAAAGAGAAGTAAAATGTCTAACATAGAGAGGTTCATTACTAATTAGTAAACTCTGTACTCTTCTACCTCCCTCCATCTTTTCTATCGTTACTGCGATTTCTCTATCTGAAACACCAAAACTCATGGGGGGCAAATTTTTCATATGTCTTATCTGGATACCATGTTTAAGATATAACTTAGAGATGTGTAAGTTGC
>DATFBV010000156.1:0-23276 GCA_035253605.1 Nitrososphaera sp. | reverse complement strand
GATAAGACCAAATTTGCTAGTGCCTTGGACCTTGGCCATTGGTGGTCCAATAATACTGGCAACCTGCCTGTGCCACTTGGCATCAATGTTGCAAGCACCCGAACTATGAGCATAGCTCAAATAAAGCAATTTAGTGACCTTCTTACAAAATCTATCAGATATGGTCTTGATAACATTGATGGTGCGCTTGAATATGCAATGCAGTTTGGCAGAGGACAGTCAAAAGAAACGATAAGAAAATTTGTCGAGATGTATGTTAACAACCTAACGTTAGATATGGGAGACGAAGGCAAGAAAGCGCTTAAGGAAATGTTTGAAATGGCAAAGGATCGAAAAATGCTCGAGTCGGAGATCCAAATCGAAGTTGTGTAAAATATCTCTGGAACTGAAGTCCTAAACAGATTTTTTGTTACGTTGAGATATATTGTTGCTGTTCATCGTCCAAAAGCTGGGACAGTTGGCATGACTTTAAAGCCATGTTGTCCATAATATGGTTGTGATTAGGAAAGCCATTCTGGTATGGATTATCTCAAGAATTGCTAAATCCGTTATGAAAAGAGCATTTAATCCTAGAAGAAGGTATCAATAACTTTAATTTTTTTATTAAAAATAGTACTCCAAAAACAATTTTAGTGTCTTATTTGTAACGCTTCCATAGGTTGTATATATATGTCCGACCAGCGCCTGCCTAATGAAGAAGACATACAAAGAGTTAGTAATACCGAGGAATCAGTTGATCTCCGCGCCACTCCAGAATTGCAAGAAGGAGAAGAACCGTTTACCAATACCTTACCAGCAAACGAGGAGGAAGAAGAAAATGCAGCGGATGTAGTAGCCTCAAGTAGCGAAGTAAATAGAGAAAAATCGTCCTCATCTTCTTCAAAAGCAGACCAAGAAACAGAAGAAGCTGTTGTAGAGGAGGGTAAACTAGCTAACGAAGAACAACAGATTACAGAACAAGATGCAGCCAAACAAGAACAGCAAATAGTGCCCACAATGTCTCCTGAGCAGGTATTGTTATTGCAAGTGCTTAGGAGAGCTAAACGTCAGCAAGATCTAGTCATCGAAATACAAAAGAATTTGAAGTCATTAACGAGTATCCAAAAAGGTATAGATAAAACTATAGAGCAAGTAAAGCAGCTACAATCTGTAGTTAAAGATTCCCAAAAACAGATTATGCAGATACAGCGCCAGATCTCAGCAATAGAGCGAAGACAGGAAAAAGAATTTGCAAAGTTGAGAACACAGAAAAGAGGAGGAGCGTTGACACCGGTTAAGGGCAAGGCTGCTAAAAATAGAGGAAAAAGAAAGAAGCCAAGATAAATAAAATTGCAGAGAGACCCATTAAAAGGAATGATTGGCATCATATGTATATGCTATCATATCTGTGCAATACTCATCAGCAATAGACTGAAAAGCCAATATAGCAATCAGAATGTCGACAGGCAGGAAGTTATGTAATGATAGCCAATGAAATATCTCGTATTATTAGCTCTTCTACTAGAAGAGTGCATTGTGCCTGCGGTCCCTTTGCGTGATGCTTCATCAATGAGTGTAGCAAATTGCGAAGATACATTCAACCAAGTTAACTTGCGGAAGAAGCAGGGAGATGTTTGTTCAATACTTCATTGTTCTGGGCGGTGATGAGCTGTTGTTGTTATTTATTCCTGTTGATTAGGGATTTGCAACATTATTAACACTAATAAAAAATATTGCTTGCTGAGGTATTATAAGCTCGTCTCCTTCTTAAAAAATTAGATGCGGGTCATAGGTTGTATTTGAACGACCCTCATCTTTGGAATTTTCTTTTCTATTTCTGCCTTCTTTTTATCCACCTGGGAAGTCTTCCACTTTGCAAAACATGTAAGATTGATTGCATTATCTTCTAGTTTACCAACATATATTTCCTTAACCCCTATTCCTTTTAGTGTTTTTTTTAGAATTTTAGGTTCCAAATCCAACTCTTTCCCCATATACTTCAACAGTAAGACTGTTTTTTCGTCAGGCATGTTGTGTCACCTAGATATAGAAATTATATTTTATATCGGTTATAAGTCTTATATTCTAGATGCGTATGTACATCGGCACAACTCACTTATGGAGATATGACTGACGTGTAATTTAGCACCGCCCCAGTCCCCCTTCCGTACTTCAGACCTTATAAAAGGAAAGTTGGCATATCCCTTATGAGAAAAGAACATAGCTTCTTGAGCAATTCTACTGAATTGCAGGCAGGTAACTGCTCTGATTGCAAGAAGCGTAGTATTCTAATCTGTTTAAAATGCGGCGCTTGCTATCTATGCCATACTTCACTCGAAGGACCCTTGAAACAGACACTCTTAGAAGTTCAATAAGCTTCTAATCTTTTAGGTAAGCTGCTATAAACTATGCGATATTTTCTGGTGTCATTTTTTAACAATGATCAATCCAATCTGCGAATAGGATTAAAAAATGTGTCACGCTGGACCGGCGTGCGTCTAATCTCTTTGATCAAAGTTGCAAGCTCCTGAATTGAAGTGCCTCCAGCCTTACCGGCAGCCTTGAATATTTCTTCAGAAAAGGCAGTTCCTACGAGATCGTTGCCACCATAAGAGAGAGCAACCTGCGCAACTTTCTTGCCAAGCGCTACCCAATACACTGAAATGTTGTTAAGCACATTTGACAATAGCAGACGCGATACTGCTATGACACGAAGGTCATATGTAGACGGGCTTTCTGCAGTTACCAGCCCCTTCTGTTCGAGTGGAGTATTTTCAAGGCTGAATTTAAGGGGGATAAACGTGGTAAAGCCTTTTGTCTTTTTATGAAGCTCTCTGATCTTTATTAAATGGTCAACGATATGTTCTGGCTTTTCGACATGACCAAACAGCATTGTGGAGTTACTTCTCAATCCTAACTCATGTGCCTGACGAGCGGTATCAAGCCATTCTTCGCCGGAACATTTTCCGATCACTATCTGTTTTCTAGTGTCGGCGTGAAAGATTTCTGCGCCTCCACCTGGAAGCGCGTCAAGCCCTGCGCTCTTTAGCCGCAATAGGACTTCCTTGACGGAGTTTCTTGTCAGCCGTGCAATGAAGAATATCTCTGCTGGAGTAAATGCTTTGATCGTGACCTTTGCAAATTCGGCTTTGATTGCTCGCATCATGTTCTCATAATACTCTAGCCCCAACTTTGGGTGAAAGCCTCCAACGATATGAAGCTCAGTAGCGCCAAGCTGCTCTACTGCTATTTTTGATCTGGCTACTATTTGCTCAGTCGATAAAGTATAGGCATCATTTTCATTGCCTTTTCTGTAAAAAGCACACAGTGGACAGCTGGCTGCACACACATTCGTGTAATTGAGATAGTATGACGCGGCGAATGTGACAGTATCGCCGCAAAACTTACTACGAATCTTATCTGCGGCTGCTCCTAAGAGGAAAAGGTTTTCCTCATTCATCAGCTGCACTCCGTCACTGTACGACAACAGCTCATCGTCGCCGGATAGAGCCTTCTCAAGTGCAGGGGTTCCGCCTGAAATAGTGTCAGTTTTTTGCAAGAGATCTTCTTCTATTTCTCTGTGTGATTGAGCAGACCATATAAATTGTTGCAGGTCCCACATTAGAGAGCTGAAAGAATATATAAATATCATTAGAGGCCAAAGACCACGTCACCATTTGCATCATCATAACAAACTGGTTTCAGATTTTCTGAGTAAATCCGATATTAGCGATATTCTTGAAAGTGCCCTTGCAGGCCAGCGACTTGGCCTCAAAGACTGCATCAGGTTGATCAAATCTGACGATGTTAATTCTATGGGCTTTGTAGCAAACATGCTGAGGCGGAGTCTATTCGGTGACACCATCACTTTCATTAACAACATTATTCTTAACTATACGAATGTCTGCATAACTTATTGCAAATTCTGCGCCTTCTATCGTCCCCCCGGGCATGAGGAGTCGTATACTGTGCCGATCAAAGAAATAGTCAAGCGCGTTGCTACTTCAAGAGAAGTGTTTGGCATCACGCAGGTGTTAATACAAGGGGGCCACAACCCAAATCTTAAGCTAGAGTACTATGAAGATGCGTTCAGAGCGATAAAGCGGAAATATCCTGATGTCGGTATAAATGGCTTGTCGCCATCGGAGGTAGATATGATTGCCAAGGTCGAGCGAAGTAGCACAAAAGAGGTTCTTGCGCGGTTAAAAAATGCAGGTATGGATACCTTTGCTGGTGGCGGTGCAGAGATCCTTGAAGATAGTGTCAAAGAACAGATAAGTCCGTTCAAGATAAAGAGCAATGAATGGCTAAGAATAATGGAAGAGGCTCACCACCTAGGCTTGAAGTCAGTAGCGACGATGATGTATGGAACAGTTGAAACAGAAGAGGATCGGGCACGGCATATCCTAAAAATAGCACAGTTGCAGCAAAAGACAGGCGGCTTTATAGTATTTATCCCATGGAGCTTTGAGCCCAATAAGACCCAGATGCAGTCTGAAGGCAAAATAAGGTACGCTTCAGGAGGGCTATCGCTCTTAAAAATGATTGCAATTGCAAGGATAATGTATTATGGTCTTATTGATCACTTGCAGTCGTCATGGCTTACAAATGGTATTGGCATGGCACAGCTTGCACTCAATTATGGCGCCGACGACTTTGGAGGCACCCTTATTGGCGAAGAGGTAGTTAGTGCAACTGGCTCAAGGTCAACGGAATTGACATCCGACAGGATAATTGTAGCTATCAAGCGTGCTGGCTTTAGAGCAGCCGAGCGTGATAATTTCTACAAGCTCATAAAGTACCACTGAAATATCTGTCCCATTTATTGTCGACAAGTACTTTTGTTTCATCGTCAACTACTGCAAGCTGCTGAATTTCACGCATATATCCCTCATCTCTCCATTTTGTGGTGGCATCGATCCCCAGCTTTGAGCCGAGGTTAACAAGAGGCGAGGCGGGGTCAAGCGTGTCTGTTGGAGTATTATTTATAATAACAGTGTCACGAGCAGGATCCGCTCGCGCGGTCAATGCCCAAATCACATCGTTTATGTCGTGGACATTAACGTCGCTATCGACGACTATGAACATTTTAGTCAGCGATAGCTGCCCCATACCCCAAAGCCCCATCATGACCTTCTTAGCCTGACCTGGATAATGTTTCTTTATTGAAATTATCGCAAGCCCTTGGAACCAGCCAGCAGCAGGCATAGAAAAATCGATCACCTCAGGGTGAAACATCTGAATGAGGGGGAGAAACGAACGCTCAATTACCTTGCCAAGGTAGGCGTCTTCAAGTATCGGCTTTCCTACTACTGTCGTGAGGTAAATTGGCCGATTACGTCTCATTATTCCTGTCAAGGTGAACGTTGGAAATGGCTCTGCTGGTGTGTAGTACCCTGTATGGTCGCCAAACGGTCCTTCCATTCGGATGTCGTTTGGATCAATATACCCTTCAAGCACAATCTCTGCATTTGCTGGCACTTCAAGATCATTGTCTGTTGTTTTACATTTTACTAGTTTGACACCTTTCTTTCTAATGATTCCAGAGAACAGATATTTGTCCAAACCCTCCGGCACAGGCGCAACTGCACTAAAGACAGTGGCTGGGTCTGCACCAATCACTATGGCAACTTCAATCTTCTTTTTGTTCTGTTCTTTGATCATTTTATAATGCTCCGCGCCACGCTTGTGAGTCTGCCAATGCATTATAGCGTGCTTGTCATCGATGATCTGGATGCGGTAAACTCCCAAGTTGCGAATATCAGTTTCAGGATGCTTTGTTACAGTCATGCCAAAAGTGATAAAACGCCCCGCGTCGCCGGGAAAGGACTTGAGTACAGGCAGAGAGTTGAGCGATATCTGATTGTTATCCGTTTCAACAACTTCGGTCACTGGTCCGTGGTCTACATATCGAGGTCCATACTCACTTATCTCTGACAGCTTGGGCAGCATCTTTAACTTGTTGAGCATGCCAGAGGGCATCTTCATTTTTGTAAGTTCTGTAATGCGCCTTCCAATCTCAGAGAAGTCATCGGTTTCAAGCGCTAATTCTAGCCGCTTCATGCTGCCAAAGGCGTTGCCAAGCACCTGCATGCTTGAGCCTTCGACATTTTCAAAAAGCACAGCTGGCTGGTCTCCGGCATACATCAGCCGTCGCATGATTTCTGCAATCTCCAAGTTAGGACTGACCTTTTCTTTGACTCGCCTAAGTTGTTCTGTCTGCTCTAAGGCTTCAACATATTCACCTAGGCTTTCAAGGGGCAACGCCACAGCTATTCCGGCTATGAAAAATATACCTTTGCATTGTTTCATAATCAGTAAATAGTTATTGATGCCACCAGAAGCATGTCCGATCAAGAAAGGGAGTATGAGGAAGGCGCTCCAGGAACAGAAACTAAGAGAAAGGATGACCCATTAAAAGAATACCGCGAAAAAGAACCTATGACGCCTGCCAAGATAAAGGAGCATGAGCCAACAGCTGTCAAGCGTGAGATGGAAGAAAATATTACTGAACCAGGCCAGACAGGGACAGACCCAGAAAGAGCTCGTGAGATAGCAAGAAGCAAGGGAATGGCAAAAGGAACAGCGGGTGCAGCTGAAACAGGCGACGAGTACGAACAGGGTGCTGCCGGAGCAAATAAGTAAACCAATCTTTTTTCTTTTTGTTTGTCAATAGAATGATAGAGTATAAAATATTGATTTTGCAAAAGCTCCAAAGTATGTCATAGTGTAAGCAAAAGGTGAAAAACCACCGAATATTGAGGTAGGGTATATAGAAGTCGAAAGTATGCGCTAGGTTCGGTATAAAACCAGCAGCTTAATTTGGCTGACAATGACAGACATGACAATCTTAATCTGGCATTAATCTTTTTCGTGTGTGTACCCATGTATGTATGTGATAGTCAAATACGATGTTTTTCTGTTAATTTAACATGCAAGAACTCAACAACCTTGTCGGGCAGAAAAATGATAAAGATATTGGTAATACGCTAGCGTCTGACAGGTTTCCTAACACCATGGACAGCTTTTGGTTTTCGATCAATCCTGGCATCATTATAAGCCCTTTTGATTTTGTCACAGTCAGACACATTTTCAATACAAGAACTATTGGTATGGTAAAGGAGCTCAAAGCTGCAGAAGATGTCGGAATTGCAGCTAGGGTTGCGGTAATGGCAAATACTGGCATAGAAAGCGACTCAGTAAAGACTATCGCTGTACAGATGCCTGTTGGAGAAGCCAAACCTGTCAGGTTTGCCACTCAAAGGGAGGTGATATTTGCCCTTGGAATACCTGAGATGCAAAATCCTATACCTGCAGGAGTAATAGAAATGACAAATGGTCTCCAGATACCTGTATCACTTGATATTTCCTATCTGCTTGGACCTGACACCGCACACGTAAACGCAGCTGGCATTTCAGGCAACTTAAAAACATCATACCTGTTTTTTCTGCTTCAATCTGCCTACCAAAGACTTGTGAGAGATATGCAGGAGGATGTAGCGATAATAATTTTTAACACAAAGGAAGAAGATCTACTTCACATCGATGAAAAAAAGAAGGCTAACAAAAAGACAAAGATGCTATTTGATCTACTTGACCTAGATATCAAGCCATTTGAAAATGTCACATATTTTTTGCCTAGGGGAAGAGACGGTCGGCCGAACTCTGCTGTTATTCCTAGCAACTCTAAGACATATTCTTTTGGACTGGACGATGTATACGACAAACTTGACCTGCTGTTCGAGATTAACGATGATAACTATAATGTTTCATCGATAACGAACTACATTTATGAGGCGTGGCCGTTGCTCAGCGGCAGCAAACGGGTGAGCACGTGGAGCGATCTGCTTGAATTCAGAGGCTACCCCCAGGAGGTAGTGGCGCACAAATCTACGCTGCTCCGCTTCCTTGGTCATGTCCAGAGGTTCCGCAAGTCGCCTATGTTTATTGACAAGAAAGTAACAAGCAGGTACCTTGGGAAAGAGATAAAAAAAATCAGACGCACCGACGTTTTTGTCATTGATATATCCATGATACCGACTCTACAAGAACAGGGGTTCGTAGTAGGAGACGTAATGAAAAGTATTGACGAGCTATACTCTTCAAGGCAGAGCAGCAGAAGGCCTAAGTATATCTTGATTTTTGTTGACGAGATCAATAGGTTCATCCCACGGCCTGCACGCAATATATCGGCTGTAGCTGAGCAGGTAATGAGGACAATAGTTGCCGGCAGGTCACGTGGCACAATCCTGTTCTCTGCTCAGCAGTTCAAAAGCACCGTCGATCCAGCATTGCACGAAAACACGGGTATGCATATAATTGCCAAACTGGGCATGTCTGAACTGTCAACGCCTCCTTATTTGATGATAGATGAAAGCACAAAGGCTAACATAGTCAGACTCAATAAGGGTGAGCTTGTGATGGTGCATCCTGCCTTTCGACAGCCTATCAAGATCGTATTTCCAAAAGCCCCGTTCAAGACAGGCTAGGCATCCTTTAGGAACTTGTTCGTGTTCTTACGGACAAGTGGTATTATCTTGTCCATTATTACCTCATGCACGTTCCGCCCCGCCTCTACGTCAAATGATAGCAAGAGCACATAATAAAGCCGGCTGTTCTCGTCAGCAATGGGAATTGTTGCCCTGACAAGCTTGGCATAGTTTGACATGGCGTAATTGATCTTGCCTAGCATGTACTCCCACCTGAGCCTTGTATATTGGCGAGTGGCTGCAGTGATTGCATATTGCGCCCGTTCCTCAGGATTGAGCAGTGGTTTGAGGCCCTTCCGTTCTGCTATTGCCACAAGGTGGCCGTCTCCGTCTGCAATGCCAGCAAACCTGATCGACTTGTCAAGGGTAATCACCTTGTCACAAAATTCCTGAAAGAATGGCTTCATTCAATTTATCTTGAAAAGCTGACTATATTTGATTTTCGTACAGACTTAAGCAAAAATACTTAAATGGGCTGCACTTATCATTGTGTCTACTTTGTCTGCTCAGGAAGTTGCAATGCTAGAGGATCGTAGAAACTCGCTCTTAAACAGGCGCGAGATAAAGGCTCTTTTCAGAGGGGCGGCCGGCAAGATCAATAGAAATGAGGCTGCAGAGAAAATAGCTAACCAGCTTAAGGTCAATAAAAAGCAGGTTGTTCCGATAAACCTTAGATGTCAAACAGGGATGACAGATGTTCACGGTATATTGTATGTCTATGACGATGAAAATGAAGCTACTAGGCAACTACCGCGCTACAGACTGCTGAGGACACTCTCTAGGGAAGAAAGGAAGAAGATACTTGATGAAGAAAAAGCTGCCAAGCTTAAAGCTAAGCAGGAAGGTGCTGCTTCGAAGAGTGGTGCTGCTTCGAAGACTGGTGCTGCTTCAGGTGCTAAGAGGTAATGGCAGACAAAAAAGCTCCAAGCAAAGGCGAGGTAGCCATCTACAAGTTCTATAACGTACAAGGGGACAAGGTAACAAGGATCAAGCGCGATTGTCCGCGCTGCGGCAAGGGTACTTTCATGGCTGAGCACAAGAACAGATTTACCTGTGGCAAATGCGGGTTTACTGAGTTCACTCACACTGAAAGTGCCAAGAAGGCCAAAAAGTAAAAAGAAGAGCGCTAGCCGGCAATAGCATCGATTTCTTTTTTGATCGTATGTACCATAGAAGGTACGAGTACAGGATAAAACGATTCGATATATCGCTTGCTCTTGGCGAGGCGTGATATATTACTTGGATCACCTACGCTTACATATCCTTCAACAAATTGCTTTGTTATTATAGATGCCATCTTAGTGTTGCGAGTGCACTTTATACACCAGCTAATAAACTGTGCCGCGTCCCATGCTGGATCGCCGGCATTAAAGATAAACTGTTCGACGTCGGTAAAGTAGAGATCTTTTTTGCTGACAATGATATTTTTGGGCTTGATATTGCCAAAGGTTGCCCCCGCGTTATGGATTTTTGCAATCTCTGCTCCAGCTTTATTAATCAAACTTGCATCACCTCTACCTTCCATGCAGTCTCTTATTACATCTTCTAATGTTATTCCGTCGACAAATCGTGTCACAAGTAGTCTCCTATCAAGCACTACTGCCTCAACTACAGGCGTGCGCAGACCAAGGCTACGTATATATCGCATTGCCTTGTATTCCGAGCCCAGCCTGAAGAGCGGATCCATCCTATACCTCCTTACTGGCTCACTCCACAGACCTACCATTGCCCATTTTACTGCTTTTGATCTTGCAAGCTCTTTGACTACGATTTTGTATTCGTCTGAGCCACGCTTGAGCACGTACATTGTGGTTCTGCTGCTGCTGCTATTTCCGAGCCGCCTCCTTTTTGAAATAGAGTAATTGCCAAGATGTCTCGCTAGATCGCCAAGCCAGTTTCTGCCATCGACTATTAACCTACCTTCCGGTAGCCTCCAGTATGCCTTTCTTGGATATAACATAAAATCAGGGATTTTCATCATCAGCCTTACTCGACGCCGGATTTTGGATTCGGCTTCCTTGACAGCAAAGTGCATGATTTTTCTTCCAGCGTAAGTGTGTACGAGATATGAGTTGAACTCTCTAAGTCTTTTATTAAATTTTTGACGGTTATATTTTTTTTCTACAAACATACGCTTGTCAGATATCTGTAAAAGACCATCCTGTCTTGCAACAAAAAGTTCGCTATCCTGTCCAATAATATCTACTATTGCCCTATGATAGCCCTCAAGTGCAAACTCTGTGTTGCGCTTAGAAGTAGTGTACGTCTTGTAGTAGCTGTAAGCTGCATTCGCATACAGAGACATCCTGCGCTTTATCTTCGAAAACGCTACAAATTCTAGCGGAAAGATTATTTCTGTGCCGAGTACGCCTGTAGATTCTAAGATATCGCGTACCTCCTCCAAGATAACCCGTCGCTTATAAGTCTGCTCAATTGTCGCAAGAAACTTCGCATTAGCAATAGGTTCGAAAATATGGAGTAAACGACCTACTACAAATTCGCCAAGAAAAGCAGTCTGGGCATCACGCAAGAGTGCTTCGCGGTCAACTGCAAGCGCAGATATTTTCGTACCAGATTCACGAAAATACATGTATTTGACCACAAACGGATAATTCTCGAGAACAATAAGCAGATCTATATCGCTATCAGGCCGATGGTAGCCAGCAACCCTTGAACCATATACGCATGCAGCAACCATCCTACGGCCCTTTGTGACTTTGCAAATGCATTTTCTAATAACTGTGAGTTCCTGTGGGGAAATGCTAGACATAGCTGGATTTTTTCTTTTTGATCTGCATGCTTTCAAATTCAATAATTTTGTCTTTGACGCCCTGCTCAACCTTCAGAGACGCCATGGCTTCTATGGGGATTTTTATAATATTGGCATCTAATGATATCTTTGAAGTTGGGAGTCCTTTGTTCATCCATGTTTTGATGACCTTCTCCTCTAGCTTCAGATCTCTAAAGCCCTCTGGGAATCGAGCGGTAATGTGCTTTATTAGAGTAGGGTCGGATTTAAAAACCGCTCGTTCTTCAATGAGCCTCGTAGCGTCAGCATAAGTTCCTTCAAAAAGTGTGCTGGACACGTCATCAGAAATTACCTTCATCTTGAGTATTCTGTTTATTAGCTCCAAGTAGTGCATAAACTCATGTGCCAAAATCGCGTGTATTGTACCCTTGAGACCATAGGAGATGAGCGGCGCAGTTATCTGCACAACCACATGTAGCTGCTTGTGTGCATCTATCACGGGTATCGTCCTTGCAAACAGTATGCCGATATCAGCAAACTCCACGGCAGAGACAGAGATCACAAGGCTTGGCTCTACATAATAATAAGGATAATTTAAACCAGATGCTTCCTCGACTCGTTTAATACCCTCCACGACCAGTGGAAATCTTTTCATTATAAGGTCGTAAACTTTTAGCGGGATCCGGCCGAGCCTGTAGGCGTTGTGAATCTTGTATAGCGGATCAAAAGTGTTCATCTATCGCTGATGTCAAATTCAGCCCGCTGAAAGAAAAACGTTACTGAATTTGGACGTCCAATATGTCAAACATAAGGCATTCGCACTTCATCCCAAGAATTTCTGAAATGTTGGGCTTCATATATTCTTCGCCACCTACTAGTTGCTTGATCATCAGCCCGCCGTCTGCAGTAATTGTAAGGGTAAACTGGTTGTTGTCAAGCTGCCTAACGCATACAGAATAGATGCTTTTTATACCTACTTTTGACTTGTTCTCAAAACTCACTTTAGAACCAGAGAGGGAACTGAGCTTTTTTAGAATTTTTTTTGTCAGAACATTTTCGCATCTTATGTAGATTTTGGTCTTGACTGTAAACCGTGGTTGGATTACAGGTATATAGTTAATTACATTCAACATTGCTTTAATGCCATTTGCTTTGATCGTTTTATTTTTAAGCTTCCTCTTTTTTGGATTAAATACACGTACGTAGAATTGTCGACCGCTTCCAAGAACCAAGCTGCTCCGATCCTCGCTTCCTATCCATGTGAATTTTGGTGTCTGACCTCTAGTAATCTGTACTAGCTCATTTGCAATGATGCCTTCAACACTGTCATATCCCGATAATCCAGAATAGTTGCAAGTATTACATCCCTTACCTTGGCAACTGGCACACCTGTCTTGTTTTTGCGGCAGTCCTCTTGACTTTTTGATGTAAACTCCTGCAAATGCAAGCGGTCTGGATATTACTGCCACATCTACGTTGTTCTCTTTATCTATAGTGAGAGTAATCATGATGTCTGGCTTTCCGTATTCTACCTGCTTTCGTGTCAGCCTGGTGAGTCGCATACCAAGCTCCCTGGTCAGATAGTGCTTGATATTCTCCCTTCCTCTTATTTTCAACCGAGCCCTCATTGCGTCTTCCCTCTCGTATAGCTGCGCCGATAGCATAGCGCCAATAAGAAAAGTGTCAAATTCAAAGCCCTTAACTGCCGCCAATATACTATTTGCTATAGCACCAAGGTTGTCCATTAGTCCTTGACAGATATAGCACGGTCTGCTAGGCTTGCCTGTACTTATGTGCCTTTCAAGACAACGCTTACAGAGTCTGTATTGATTTAGCAGTGTTTCTTTGGGCATTATCCGAGACCAAGTTTTCTAATAAATCCTCCCATCCCTCTACCCTTATTGTGCTTCATGAAGGTCTTGGAGGTGTTATACTGCTTGATCATTTCCTTGATTTCTCCTTCAGGTAGGCCAGAGCCTCTTGCTATCCGTTTTCTCCTTGACTCATTGATAATGTCTGGGTCTTTCCTTTCTTGCTTTGTCATTGACTGTATGATAAATCGCCATTTTTCCATCCTCGTTTCCATTTCATCTAGCTTATCTTCCTTAACCATGCCCGAAATTCCCAGATTCTCTATGATGTTCCTAAAGCCCATTTTGCTTGCTGATTCCATTTGAGCATAAAAATCCTCAATAGTCATCTTGCCGCTCATAAGCCGTTTTACCTGATTTTCATCTGCCTGAAGCTCTAGGCCCCTGGCCATCTCTAGCAGCGCTTTAATATCTCCCATACCAAGTAGCCTTCCTACAAATCGTGTCGGCGAGAATTGCTCAAGGTCATCTATCCGCTCGCCAGTGCCTATGAACATCACCTTTGCACCCGTGGCAGCCGATGCTGCAAGAGCACCTCCGCCTTTGGCGGTACCATCAAGTTTCGTAATGATAATACCTCCAACTGATGCAGCCTTGTGGAAGGCCTCTGCCTGTTTAAAGGCTCCTTGGCCTATAGTTGAGTCGATAACTAGCAGGACCAAGTCCGGCGTCACCGCTTTATACATTTCACTCATTTCCTGCAAAAGACCTTCCTCCTCTTTGTGCCTCCCAGCAGTATCGATGATTATAACGTCAAGGTTCTGATCCTTAAAGTAGTCAAGCCCTTTTCTGGCTATTGCCAAAGCATTATTATTTTGTTCTTCTCCAAATACTTCAACATTTATTTTGCTGCAGTTCATCTTCAATTGAGTCAGCGCGCCAGGACGCCATGTGTCTGCACCAATGACTCCGACTCTGTATCCATGCTTTGTGAGCCACCTTGCCATCTTGGCAGTCACAGTAGTCTTGCCGCTTCCTTGGATACCGAGCATAAGGACTACATTCTGCCTGCCAGCCTTGAAGAATGACATTGCTAGCGAGGGATCATCTTCCTGCGCCTTGTCAATCGTCTTAATGACATCACCTGAATAGCCCAATAGCTTAGCAAGCTCCCCGTACAATATTGTAACAATATGGTCCTTCCTTGAAAGCCCCTTTGGAGGCTGCTCGCCTAGTGCCCTTTGTTTTAGGTTCTGCGTGATAGATATCACAAGTTTGACGTTGACATCGGATTGAAGCAATGAGCGCTGGACATCCTTGCAGATTGAGTCGATCAGCTCCTCGTTGATGTCAGACGCTCCTACTATTTTCTTCAGAGCTCCACGAAGGCCCTCGCGCAAGTTATCAAACATGTATTATTTCTTTTCTACTAATGCCACATCCCGTATTTCAAATATTCCCCTCTGGCCGTCCCAGTAGGTCGTAGCCGCATTGATTTTAAGTTTTTTCCAGTATAGTGGGCAATCTATGACAAGTGTTTCAGCCTCACCGCCCTCAAATGTGAGATTAAAGCCACACTTTTTGCTGATAGGCACGAGCTTGGCGATAGACTCCTTGTCAAGCTCTGTCCCAAGCCATTTGTTGTCAAGGCCCATTGTTGATACTCCTGCAATTATGATGTGATAGCGCCGGTTGACAAGTTCAGTCATATATCTTTCTGGATCAGAGTTCCACAGTGGTGCGACTGCAGCAACTCCCTGGCGCACACATACGTCCTCAAATGCCTGCTTTTGGTAGTTGCTTGAAATGCCACCATGAACTATGCCCTCAATCCCATAAATCGACTTGACCTGACCTATTGCTTCTTCAAGTGCGTTCATTTCATCCTCCTTTGAACAGCCACTCACCCGAAATGCCATTAGAGGCATCTGCATTGCTTCTGCAAGATATTCTGTAACCCAGCTGTTCGGATAATGGAAAAGAGTGCTATCGTCCGCTATGGGATGCATCGTGATTAGGCATGCAACCCAATGGCCCATTTCCTGTGCACGCGATATCGCAAACGTGCTGTCTTTGCCACCGGAATAAAGTGCCGCCAGCTTCATAAGGGGATGATAAAATAACTGCGCTCAATATTAAATCCTATTCGTGTCCAGATAGGTCAGCACCCATAAAAAATGAGGCACCCTAGATAATGTCAACTTGAGCGGTCAAAGGTACAGATGTCGATCTTCATACGGCTCCAGCAAGACCTTCGAAGGCAACAAAAATTTCCCATAATAACAAAGACAATAGGATGTCTCAGGATCTCATAATCTTCATCATCAGTCATGTGTTTGTGTATAAGTACGTGCGGTAGTCTCTGTGTATATGTATCTATATCTTTCTTCCATACACATATCATCGGCCGGCTTCTCCTAATATATTCCTCATTAACATCCATATAGCAAATAGATGATCTTTTGTGTGAACTTTAGCTTTAGCTTTAGCTTCTAGCCTTTAATCCTCACAATCTTAATTCTGTCAAGAACCTTCCAGTACTCGACATCCCTGCCCTGTACTTCTCCCTGCGCTATCCGGTCCTTTATCTCCTCCTCTACTGCGGTTGTTTCAAAGGTTTCAAAAGTTTCAAGATCCATTATCTGGAGTGTGTCCCCTTGTTTGGATATTATCTGTCCGTTACGTTTGTCTATAAGCGGCACATCTACTTTAGTTGACACTGGACCCACAAAAGGATGGGGTTTGCTATCAAACACTCCCACTGCTGTGATCCTTGCCTTTGCAGATCCGTGCTTTCCAGGCTTGCTGTGATCGTATGATACAATCCTGCATGGCTCTCCATCGACGATAATGTATGAACCAACTTTGAGTGCGCCAAGATCCATCGGCTTGCTCATAAATCTGAATCAAAGCCTAGAGAAAAAGATACATATTTAATATTTTACTTTAATTTTTCAAGAACCGAAAAGCTGACCAGGTTATTTAGCGATATACCCATGCGTGCAACATCGCGCCTTGTACGCTCACAGTATTTCTGATCCGTTTGATGCGTTTTCTTTCCTTCCACTTCAAGAATTAGAAGGTTCTTAGAGTAAGGAAAAGTGAACCTTGGCTGCTCTAATGCCAAGAGCTTCATCTGCGCAAGGCTAGCCTTCTTGACCTTTTCGCGCCGAGCAATGGCGTTCGCAAGCTCACTTATCTCCTCATCGCCATTTGTGTATTTGGTAAAGTATAGGGAGACATAGTTAAGCTTGTCACCGGTTCGCTCAAAGAGCGGATCGGAAAAACTGAACATGAGTGACAATCTGTCCATTTTATGGTTCCTGACATCATCTACTATGCCAGTTACATCCGTGAAGGACGCAAGAATGTAGTGATTGGCCTTATTCGGAAAATAAGGTGTACTTTCGTCAGAGAACGTTGCAGTAACGAAGTAGATATCGATAATATTATCGCTTTTTTTCCAATTTTCCAGAAGGGAGCCTGATTGCTTGTCGTGAGGAATACACAAATATCCTCGTGTCCCCACGCCGCCTGTGCCGGCCAATCCTAGACACAAGTAATGCATCTAGTATTTATCTATTAGGTAAATGGCAACTACCAAATATTCACGGTTACCTTGATGATCCTAACCATCCAAGCCTTCGGAAATACAATATCATAAGTAGGGCAGAAATGGACGAAACTACCAAAACAAATATCAAAGCAGTGTAAGGTCCCAGCCGAGTCCAAGAGCCTGTTTCTGATCCTCCTGGCAAATTGATGTTCATGCCATAAAATGTGCCAATGACTGTAGCTGGAATCGATAGCGTGAAAACTATTGTTAGCACACCCAATATTTTGTTGGTTTTTTCTTGGCTGAGCATGTAGTCCGTGTCCTTGTAGATCTCTACTGTTTCCTTTGCCTCTTCCAAAGCTTCGTACACCTTTTCGATGTGATCTTGTACATCTTTGAAATAGGGAGCAAGATCTTCTCTCGAAAAGCGCTGGACATCCTTAGACAGATCCACTACTGTCCTGCGGAGTGGGATAACTATTCTTCTTAAGGTTGTTATCTCCCTTCTCAAAAGAGATATCTGGCGTGGAATCGATATTTGCTCGTCAAATACACTATCTTCAATATCGTCTATGTTGCCTACAACCTTCATCAGAATGTGGAGGAGGTCATCCACCAGTGTATCAATTATCTTGTGGAGCAGATAGCCTGACGACCTACCCATTATTGCCTGCTTTTGCTTTTCATCGCTCTTGCACATGTTGAACAGCTCTTGAAGTGCTTTTAGGTCTCCCTGGTGGATTGTCACTAGATAATCTGGCCCCATAAAGATGGCAAGCTGGCTAAAGAGGAAGCCCTTTTCCTTGTCTGGTGTAGGAAAATGCAGAATGGTAAAGATGTGACTTTCATACCGGTCAATCTTAGGGATCTGGATCTTGGATAGACAATCTTCAAGGTTGAGCCTGTGGAACGGGTACTTCTGTCCAAGAGCATTAATGTCCGCAAATGTTGGCTTTTGTATATTTATCCACAGCACCCCATTACTAGTGATTGTCTCAAACTGCCTTTTCACTTCAGACATCTGTAATCCTTCTCGCTTGTTTCGTTACAAAAGCTTGCAGTTATAAAAAGTGTTTCAGCTATCAGAACCTTGTCTTCAGTTGCTGATAGTCTATGTTTTTTGAGCTTGCGGCGGTGTGCCACTTCGCTGTGTCAGTATGCTCAAGTCTTGATCTGCAGTATGGTATCATCGAATATCCTATCGTAACTGACAGTGCGCCAAGTGGATCTTTGGCAATATTTTTTACTGCATGGACAATTGCTACTTGTCGCGGCAAGCCAATGCCACATGAGGAGACATACTCCTCTAACTGCTTATGTCCGTTGACTGCCCTCATCACCTGCGATGCTAGATCGTATATATTATTAGCAGGTTTAAAGTATACTATTGCACTATCATTGTAAATTACATCCTGGCCCATCTCAAGAACCTTGCACTGCATATAAAGATCAATTGCAATTATGTTAGTTGGTATTTGTATTTTTTTAGCTTCACTAGAATTAATGGCAAGTGCCCTGCCCATCACCGTGTACTGAGATAGCCGTGCTAGCCTCACAGACCTGAGCCATTTTGAGATGAATACAGATGCTCTTCCAGCAATGCCTGCGGCCTGTACCGGCTGAGAGTTTGATGCACAGATTCCAACATTTCCTTGAATGAGTGATGTAAGTTGTTGGGTGCAGGACGGATGAGGAATCGTATCAGCATCATAAAGAACTATTATATCACCAGCCGCTCTTTGAAGAATCTCATTCCATGCAGCTGCGGCTCCCCTTCTTGTATCATGGTGGAAAAGTTGGATGTCAAGCACTGAATTCTTGGCGAAATTGCGCACAAGGCTAGGCGTATTATCAGATGAATCATCCGAAATAAGTACTTCAAATATCGGTGTATGTTGCTCTTCAATCGCTTGTAAGAGGTTTACTATGTTTTCCCTTTCATTGTAAGAAGGAATGCCGACAGTTACAGTGCGCATATATCAGCTTCGTCCTCCAGATGTCATTTGAGTTTTGTGATTGATTAGTGATGCTAGTATGAAGACATATATCCATAGGCCACTTGCCAAGCAGTGAGGATACCTTTTGCAGCGGCAAAATGCACGCAGCGACGAGGAAAGTTACAAGGCAATATTTGCCTCCTTGGGTCTCCGCAAAAGTCACCTTGTATTTCCTGTATTTGTTTCTAATAGTAAAAGGCTGATAAAATCAATGCCGGGTATGGCTGTGACACCTATTCAAAGGATCTCACAGTATATCCAATCAATCGCTGATTGCGGCATCTCATCTATAATCATCTTTGGCATACCAAAGAGCAGGGATCCGGTTGGCTCATCTGCTTTTGACAGAAAGGGCATTGTTCAGGATGCAATAAGGGAAATCAAGTCATCCTTTGGAGATACAATGAATGTTGCAACTGATGTTTGTATTTGCCAGTACAACTTGACAGGACACTGTGGCATAGTCAACAACGGCGGCAGGGTAGATAATGACGCTACTCTAAAAGTTCTAGCGAAGATTGCGGCGAGCCATGCAGAAGCTGGCGCAGACGTAGTCGCGCCTTCTGCCATGATGGACGGGCAGGTTTATGCGGTCAAGAGAGAGCTTCATAGTCGCAGGCTTGATGCATCAGTACTATCCTTCTCTGCCAAGCACGCGTCATCCCTTTATACACCTTTTCGATCAGCAGCGTTCGCAAAAATTACTACTCGTCTCGACAAATCAACTTATCAGCTATCATATTCTAATTCAAGGCTTGCTCTGCGGGAAATAGAAACTGATATTAACGAAGGAGCAGACATGGTCATGATAAAGCCTGCTCTTATGTACCTTGATCTTGTCAGGATGGTAAAGAATAGATTCAATTATCCAGTAGCAGTGCAGAATGTCAGCGGCGAGTATGCAGTCATAAAGGCCGCTTCAATGCAGGGATGGATCAATGAAGAGGAATGGAAGGTTCATTCTATTGCCTCAATAAAGAGGGCCGGTGCTGACAAAATTATCTCTTATTTTGTCCTGGATGTTGTTAAATATCTCTGACGCCACAATTATATGGCATTCTTGCAGAGTCGGAAATGTCCCGCGGTAGCTCAGCCTGGTAGAGCTTTCGGCTGTAGATGTTGGCTTCTCAGTAGCTGACCACGTGAAGCAGCCTATCGGGCATACAATAAGGCAGTGACCGAAGAGTCGCAGGCTCAAACAACTGGTCAAGAAACCATTTGGGGCAAATCCTGCCCGCGGGATACACACATAATTTCTTATGTCCGGAAGTACAAGCCTTGTTTCGCATGTCTAAGATTGAAACTATCAACCCTGCCACCGGTAAGGTAATTGCGACTTATGAAAACATAAAACCTGATGAGGTCAGCAGGAAGGTCAAGGCTGCTAGGGAAGCATTTGCCAAGTGGAAGAAGCTGGATGTTGTAGAGCGCGCGGAATTTATGCGTAGACTTGGAAGAGTAATGAGGAAAAATAGAGAGGAATACGCAAGACTAGTCACGGAAGAAATGGGTAAGCCGATCAGGCAATCCTTAGCAGAAATCGAAAAATGTGCCTGGGTTTGCGACTATTATGCCGAACATGCAGAAGCATTCTTACGTGACGAAATAATACCGACCGAATTTCGCAAGAGCTTTGTATCATTTGAGCCGCTTGGAGTTGTGGCGTGTATCATGCCATGGAATTTTCCATTCTGGCAGGTATTGAGGTTTGCAGTACCAGCACTGACGGCTGGCAATGTGGGCATTTTAAAGCACTCGAGCATCTGTCTTGGTAGCGCAATAAAAATAGAGCAGGCATTTATAGATGCTGGCTTTCCGGAAAACATCTTCCAAGCAGTTGTAGGAGACTATCGGGCCGGTGAGGCACTAGTGCAGTCAAACATCGACGCAGTTTCTGTTACCGGAAGCGTCAATACTGGCAAGCGCGTGGCAGAGCTTGCTTCTCAGGATCTCAAAAAATTTGTACTAGAGCTTGGCGGTAGCGACCCGTTTATCGTGCTCGAAGATGCGGATCTTAGCCAGACTGCCTATATGGCAACACAGTCGAGGTTACTGAACACAGGTCAAAGCTGCATTGCTGCCAAGCGCTTTATCGTAGTAGAGGAGGTTGCAGAGAAGTTTACAACGCTGTTTGTAGAAAATACGCAAGCCGAAGTGATTGGCGACCCCCTCGACTCCAAGACCACTGTAGGCCCCCTTGTTAGAGATAGTCAGAGGCAGGCACTTGCCAAGCAGGTGGATGATGCAAAGTACAAAGGCGGTAGGGTGCTAACTGGCGGCAGGCCTATCAGTAGGGAAGGCTTCTTTTATGAGCCCACTATAATCTCGAATGTGAACCATCGCATGGAAGTCGTGAGGGAAGAAGTCTTTGGTCCGGCAGCCCCAATCATAGTAGTTAACAACGAAGAAGAAGCTATACGGGAAGCGAACAATTCTGAATTTGGACTTGGGGCAAGCATATGGACAAACAACATCGATAGAGGTATACGTCTGGCGCATCAGGTTGAAAGTGGTATAGTATCAGTAAATGAAATGGTAAAGTCTGACCCACGCTTACCCTTTGGTGGCGTCAAGAAGTCTGGCATTGGAAGGGAGCTTTCAGAGTTTGGCATCAAGGAGTTTGTCAATGTTAAATCTGTGGTAGTAAAGGATATTACAAGCAAACTACTAGTAGAGTAGAGGTAGAGGAACCCTTCACTTAGGCACCTGGCTTCAGGCGCTTAGCCATTGACATCCTTGCATTGATGACATTAATCTGCTCCTCTAGCAGCTTCTTGTAGCCTAGGAGCAGTTTTTCCTGCTCATCATATGGCTCTTTACGGATCTCCGTCATTGTATCTTCAAAGACTGTGATCAGTTTTTCAACATCCTCGCCCAGGTGCTGAATGTCTTGTGCATCTGTTTTTGTGCTAATATCAACTGATTGCGCCTTGAGCTCTCGCGCTTTTTCTTCAGTCACCTCCTTAGTCTTTCTGCCTAGCGAGTAAATGAGATCTTTGAGAGATCTTCCAGCCTCTCTGGCTTTCGTAGAGACTGATTCTTCTTCCTCTGATGTTGCTGTTTCAGACTGTACTTCATATGTCTCAACATCGCTTGCTGGTACAGTCGTTATGGCTCTCTCTTCAGTAACTGTGACATCAGCTGTGGGTTCTGAAGTTGTCCTGCTTACCGTCTCGTCATAAGTATTAGTTTTATCCTCGCTTGTCACGATAGTTTTAGGTTCTTAAACTTTATAAGACTTCAGAAATCTTTAAAGAGTCCTATGTTATATTCTACTAGAATAAAAAATAGCGTTATGTTAACAGTTTAGCTGCTCTAGCGTCTGTAGCTGGGCTACAGTAACTGCTTTAAACTAGATATCTAAAGTAGTAAGATTCTGAAAAGAGAGGATGTCTTCCAAAGCACAAGGACAAGAACATACTATCCGCTAAGGGTTGATTACTGACCTTCCAATAATCTTACCTGCCTTGAGCTCCTCAAGTGCGGTGTTTGCCTGATCCAGCGTAAATTTTCTAGAGACTAATGATTGGATCTTGTTCATCCTAGCCAATGCGACCAGTTCCACTAGATCGGCGAACTTGCCGGTATAAGCACCTGTCAATGTAAATGCCCGTAGTGGAACAAGTGGAAGGTTCAGCTCTAGTGATCCGCCAAACAACCCTACCATTACAAGCCGACCCCTCTTCCTCAACATGTTTAGCGAGTTTGGTGCGGTCTTGCCATTATTCACAAAGTCAATGACTGTTTCAGCACCAAGGCCGTCAGTAACTTCCTTGACCCCATTGACTGGGTCACCAGCTGCTGAATTGATAATTTCGTCGGCTCCTAGCCTCTTTGCTTCTGCAAGTTTCTTCTCATCAATGTCCACAATGGCTATTCGTGCATTTGTTGTTGCCTTGGCAAGCTGTACCGCCATTAGTCCAAGGCCTCCGGCTCCGATTACGACAACCATTTGACCTGGATATGATTCTGCCTTCTTGACAGCTGTATATGCCGTTAGGCCGGAGCAGGCAAGTGATGCAGAAGAGTTTAGATCGAGCCCGTGTAGCTTGACTAGATATTTGTAGCTTGGAACAAGAACCATTTCTGAATATCCGCCGTCTTGGTATACTCCAAGGCTTCTTGGAGCATCACAAATATTTTCTTCGCCCATACGACATGCGGGGCATGTGCCCTCACCTATCCAAGGATAGACTAGCACTCTATCGCCTTTCGAAAAACCTGTGACTGATTCGCCCATTTCATCTATCATACCGGCAACCTCATGGCCCGGTGTAAGAGGGAACTTTACACCACGATCTTCAACCTTCATAAACACACCCTGTGGGCCAGCATATCCGCCTTCCCACAGATGTAGATCACTATGGCATACACCTGCACTTTCAACCTTTACAAGAACTTGATCGCCCTTTGGTTTTGGAATGTTGACATCCTTGATTTGAAGGGGCTCCTTCGTCTTTATTATCCGTGCAGCCTTCATATCCTGTGAGGTACTAAAGATCGTTATTAATAGTTAGCAAAAAAGCTTTAATTCAAATTTTGACAGAGAAGGTATGTTGTTGTTATCGTGACTATGCCATCTATTCCTCCTGTGGTCATTATGCTTATAGTGATAAGCATAGTAGGCGCAATCGCGATCCCCTTTGGCGCACCGCAATTCCTTGATAGGGCTATAGCACTAGAGCTATCGTTCAT
>DATFBV010000155.1:0-25910 GCA_035253605.1 Nitrososphaera sp. | reverse complement strand
TATAGCAGCGCCAGATGAGGTATATTTTGTTAGTAAACTGCCCAAGACACGTAGCGGCAAGATAATGAGGAGGCTATTAAAATCCATCTCAAGCGGCGACAAGATCGGCGACATCACCACACTTGAAGACGAGGCGGCTATTGACGAAGTCAGACAGGCATATGAAGATCTCAAAAAGATGGTCAATTCTTAGAACTTCCAAGTGGCTAGATATAACGGAGTGATTTCAATAACGCAAGAATCTGGACCCATAGCAAGTATGGTCTTTGCAGTTTTGCTCTGCAGCTTGCCCAAATACCTTTTCACATTGCTTCTGGTCACCCTTGTAGCATACAGGGAGTCATCGATCACTCTTGCGATCCCTTTGCCCCTTAATCCAAGTGTGCCATTTTCGTGGGAGCTTTCATCAACAAGAAAGTAAACAACTGGGTTTTTTCGAAGTGCTTTTGCTTTCCTGCTTACTTTATCTGTTGCAACGAGAAACTTACCTCCGCTGTAATAGTACCATACTGGATGTGCGATCGGATCGCCTCTTTCATCTAGGTATGCCATTCTCAATATGTTTGGCCGGGCAAGTAGCTGTGAAACTTCTCTTTTTGACAGAGGCCGTGCGTGCCTGTCCGCAAGGACAAAGTTTAACACATCGTGCGTGTTAGATGAGCCGTCTAATTAAGCTAAACAGAGATTGTTGTCATCTTGGAACCAATAGCAATGTTGTGAATGTCTATGAAACCTGCACTTGCAGCCATAAGATACAATGCTGGCTTTGTGGTCTTGTAGGTGCAACTCACTGTTTCAACTACGTTACTACACGGAGGTACATTCTCTTTTATGTATACTACATTACCATTTTCGTCAAACCATATCAAGTCGAGGTTGTATTCGATGTTAAGCATCCATACCTCGTATAGGTCAGGCTCCTCATGCTTGATCAGCATGGCAGTGTCAAATGGTAGCCTGTCCTGCCTAAACGTAAGCCATCTTTGCTGTTCAGCTGCAGTCTCTGCAATTTCGACCGTTATGACATCATGGTCTATTCGGACTGTGCCTTTTGGAAAGCCGGTATTCTTGTCTCTTATCTCGGGCGGGACGAATGCTAGGCCAAGGGCACCTACAGCAACAGCAGCAACTATTACCGGTATCAGCACTGTTGACTTGCGAGCCACGGGACACTATGCATGCAAAAAATAATTTGAATTTTGTGTTCTGATCAGTTCAGCAAAAAAATAGTAATAAATCACTAAATGAAAGAAATATCATATTAAATTGTTATGTGATCTAGATACTTTATAGTTTGTAAAGGTCAAGGGAAGAAGAAAAAGATAATGTATACAAGCTGAGAGCAGAGATTGGGAGATACAAGTTAGGCTCGTTTTTTACATTTTCATAGTGAGCTTATGTGTAGGTGAGGGCACACAATTTGTGGCATATATTTACCGCCGGGGCAGTTTATGCAAAAGGATTAAGGTGGAGGGGGTGGGATTCGAACCCACGAACCCCTAAGGGACGGGATCGCTCATCTCGCTTTTTTTCTATCCTTATGTGTTGCGAGAAGAAATGGTTTCACGGACATCGATCTTGAGTCCTGCGCGTTTGACCAGGCTTCGCTACCCCTCCACTCACTCGTCTTGCCTGTAAAACCTTATTTCATAGTTGCGGCAGGTGAAATAAGGTTAATTTGATTGGTGTCAGTACAATATACTGATGCCTAAGCCAGAGACTGTTTCAAGGCTATGTATAAAGTGCCATTCAAAGACAGTTCATGAGGTACGGGAAAAGACGATGGCTGGGATAAAGTTGGTTTGCACGGATTGTGGACATTCGCTTATCGTGGCTACCATGTAAAACATTTATTATCAGATGCAGCTTTAGCAGAAAATATATGAATATAGGCGAGCTGAAGTCGGGAATGCGAAATGTAAGCGTCACAGGTAAAGTAGAAAGCGTGGGTGAGCCTCGCACAGTCAACCTTAAGACTGGAGGGACAAATACGGTGGCTGACGCAAGGATTTCAGACGAAACGGGGAGCATTAAGCTTTCATTGTGGGGCGACGACATAAACAAGATCCAGCCTGGCGACACGGTTTCGATAGAGAATGGCTATATCAACACGTTTAAGGGCGAAGACAGCATTAACGTGGGAAAGTTTGGTAGCCTAAAAAAGGTCTAGCTAATATAACCAGTATCGCGGGGCTTTTGAGGCGGCTGCTGACCTTCAAACTGCCTACCGCCTTTTGCTGCAAGCATCTGCTGCTCTATTGTCTGGATCAACATTTCAGTGTCTTTTGCGCGCTTGTCCAAGTTTGCCATGTCAACTTTAACATTGACTATCTGGAGAAGGGTTTCAAGTACTGCTTTGGATGCCTTACCATCTACCACGTAGCCAGATGTCTCTCCAAGCAGACATACTCCCTTCATGTTGCGTAACTTTGCTATGCCGATGATAAGACCATTCATCCCTGTGATGCTTCCACTATCCATTATCGATATGCTGTTTGATGAAAGGACTTTAACCGTTTCATGGTCTGTGGCCGTGCCAAAGATCTTCGGCTTGTCGACAAAGACACCAGTGATATATGCTGCAAGCGTAAACACCTGTTGCGTGCCAAATTGCTCCGCCAAACCAAGCACTTCTTCTGCTAGAGCGTATTCTGAGTCAGGGTTGGCTGGTTGCGAGTCGCCTGTTAGCAACAACAGGTCAGCTCCATCGCCATGCCACCAAAAGATACTATTTTTCATCAGGTCAGCTGTGCCATCAGGCTTTATCATAATCTGTGGCGGGAAAGAGCTGGAATAAATGTCAACTAGGTGATTTGCATGCAGCTCTTGTATAAGATGATCAACTGCAAGCTTGCCAACATAACCACTGCCAGGAAACCCACAGATGAGATGGGGTGAGTTGAGCTTTGGCCGGTCAGGGGTAGAATAAATTAGCTTGATGTCTTGCACAAAGCTTGGGAGCCCATCGATGCGCTTTAAAGCTTTGCACGACAATAGTCAGGTGCGGGCAAGTGCGTAGCGTTTGTCGTTGTTGTAATATTTGTTGCTGATGCTTCTCCTTCTTTCTCTCATGCTACTGTCACTACTCCCCACATCCAGGGGGATGCACAAAAGTATCCCGCCATCCAATTGAATACAATAGCGCAGATACATTATTTGATGTATATGGTGTTGCAATACTTATTACTGGATGTAGTAACAGTGGCGATCTTCCTTTCAATCTTTCTTATACTACTACCTTGTTTCTCGCAGTTCAGGGGCCTCAATTCCGAAATCAAAATTTATCCTCACAATAAAACAAGTATCTTTTCTTTGATATACTATCACCCTATTGTTTTCTAAGAAACTCCTTAGGTTACTACCTTATCCAGTTTCCCTTTTTTCTTTGCTACCTTTACTTCACGTGCTATTCTTCTTCCCATGCTCATGGGCTCGTCATATAACAGTCCAGAGTAAGGGGAACCATCAAGGTAGAGGTTCGTCCCAGCCACAATCCTTGCGGAAAATTCAAAGGTTGTAAATTTGCCTTCGTTGTCATATACTCCTTCAAGGCAGAACGGTCCAGGCATCCCTGGTGGCACTAACCGCTCTGCAGCATGTACAAAGTTTTCGCCTATCTTGTATACTTCTTCTAGCAATGATTCACGCAGAACAAGTGGTATGTTTCCTACAACAGTGTATGATGGCTCGATGCTGCCGGCGCCAAGCTGCTGCTTTGCAGGGATCCTGCCTATGCCGTCAATATCTGATTCATATCGCCGGTCTATTCCCAGCAGCTCAAGTTCCTTAGTTATAGGAGAATAGAAATACTGTAAATAGACTGGCACACCTCTGATGAATTCCTGAATGTACAGATCGCTTTCTCCTTTGATTATCTTTTGATCAATTAGCCGTCTCGCACCTTCTTCAAAGCTCTCGCGGTTCCATGCAAGGTAATAGCCACGTCCACCAGCGGCCCCATGCAACTTCACAATGCATAACCCCTTGATCTCATTTTTAGATCTGATGGCCAGGGGAGTCGTCAGGCCTGCCTCTTTCATTAGCTTTTCTTTAAGATCTCTGTCCGCCTCCCACCTTAATATCCACTTGTTGCCAAATACAGGTGTGTCTATCTTCTCAATTTCGTCGCTTTTCATCTGAGATATCAGAGTACCATGTGGAATCAGCACGGAGTCTACCTGCTTAAGACGGTTGCGACACGCCTCCTCGAGGATCTCAGCAAAACTGCCAACCTCGATAATTTCATCAATAAACTCAAACCTTGAGTATAGTCCCAGCCGACGTTTCTCGCACACAAGCAGTGTCCTAAAACCTTCATCTTTCGCACCCTTGAGAACTTGGAGTGAACAATGGGAGCCAAGTGTCGCAATTGTAAGTTTATTGCCAGTAGCAGCCTTTCTAGTCAATAGATCCCAATTAACTACAGGAGATTAAAATTTCTTCTCAATAGCATTTATAGCTGAAGCTAGGACTACATCTTTATTGTTTCACTAAGTGACAATAGGCTGGCTCACACTGCAGAGCACGCATTCATTGGATCGCTACAAAAACTGCTCGGCCAGACCCTGAAGGTCAGAAAAGTGGAGCACAAAGGCTCCGGTTACAACACCGCCTTCATTCTGATCCCCCAACTTGATCTTGATGTTGTGATCAAGGCTGAAGCAGAAGTGAATTCACTTATTGCCAAAGGCCGCAGAGTAACGATACATGTATTTTCGTCGCTTGAAGAAGCAAAGCATGAGATACCGGATTTGCGCGCAAATGTGGAGAGGATAACAGCAGCAGCACCATCTGAGGTTAAAGTGGTAGAGATCGAAAATCA
Source organism: Nitrososphaera sp. (assembly GCA_035253605.1). Taxonomy (GTDB): domain Archaea; phylum Thermoproteota; class Nitrososphaeria; order Nitrososphaerales; family Nitrososphaeraceae; genus Nitrososphaera. The sequence continues at coordinate 21,088 of DATFBV010000155.1, read as the reverse complement.
TGATGTGGCGGCTTGTGCTATGGAGCATGTCAGCAACCTTCAAGAATGCGACTTTTTTCTAGTTACACGCTTGTCAAAAAGTGGAAGTGAATACGAAGTCGACTTTGTGGTTGGCCGCAAAGCCAAAGATACAGCTGTCGCCTTGTCGTCCAAGCTATTACGAATCTGCAATGAACTTAGAGCCAACATTAACACTGTTGAAAATACTGTACAAAAGCTAAGATTTGAAAATGAGATCAATGCAAGAAAGTTAAAAATGCTTAGCCGAGAAAAGCTAGCAGGTATACAGCCGATCACAAGTGGTAGCATAACACTTCTGAAAGGGATATTTGAAAACCTGTCAGATGACCAACTTCAAGAATTTGCAGGTGAAATAATTATCAATCCAAATACTTTAGTCCTTCTTGCGAACATCTCTGAAGAAAAAGCAAACATAGTTTTCGCTTGCAATGAAAAAATGGAAGAGATTGACTTAAGCAATTTATTTAAGCAATTTGCTGATGCAGATGGTAGGGGTGGAGGCAAGCCTCACTTTGTGACGGGTTTTATCAAAAAGCAAGCCGTCAACAGAGTGCTCGACAGTATTGCAAGAGAAATCTTGGGCTAGTATATACCAATTCCATTGTTGCTAGCCATCACCACTACTGCTATCGCACATATGCGCACACACTGATTCTGATAAGGTTAAATTAACCTCTTCGATATACCCCTGTTTAATTGGACGAGTTGCTGCAGGAAGAAGATCTTAGACATTGGCGAAGAACTCACTATTCCAAGGAGATAGCCCTCTCTATAGGAGGCGGCGACGGCGAAGTGATTATCATGGGCTGGGTTGCCAGCATAAGAGATCATGGCAACATTCAGTTTATCATATTAAGGGATATGTACGGTGAAATCCAGATTACAGTAAAGAAGCGTGAATGCAGTGATTCACTTTTCCACCTGGCCAAAGAGGTCAAGGAGCATAGTTCTATTGGTGTGCGTGGCAAGGTGAGGCCGCAGGAAAAGGTTCCAAATGGGGCTGAAATAGTGCCAATTGAGATTAGGGTATTTTCAATGGCAAGAAAGGCCGCTCCTTTCCTTGTTCAGAGTAGGATGTCAACTGTAGGCCTTGATACTAGGCTTGATCTTCGTGCAGTAGATCTGCGGCGAAATTATCTTGGATCAATATTTCGGATACGTCAGACCGTGCTCAATTCAGTCAGGTCATTTCTCTCAGAGCAGAAATTTATTGAAGTGAATACACCTAAGATGATAGCTACTGCAACAGAAGGAGGTGCAGCACTTTTTCCGATATTCTATTATGACAGAGAAGCGTTCCTTGCGCAGAGCCCTCAGCTATACAAAGAACAGTTAACAATGGCATTTGAAAGCGTATTTGAGATAGGACCTATTTTTCGTGCAGAGCCTTCCCGCACTAACAGACATTTATCAGAGGCAATTTCAATCGATGTCGAGCGTGCATTTGTTGACTATAATGATATCATGTCGTTGCTTGAGAGAATGATATTAAAGATTGTGGATACACTAAAAGAAAAGAATCAAGATGATCTGGAGTATCTACAACTTCAACTACCATCCACGGAGCTACCGTTTTCAAAGTATAGTTATTCTGACATCATTGGTAGACTGCAAAAGGCTGGCGAGCACATACAGTGGGGAGACGATATTTCGCCACAGATCATGAAGAGCATACTACATGAACACCTCAATGAATTTTACTTCATAATTGACTGGCCAACTTCGACCAAGCCGTTCTATATCAAGCCAAGCGCTGCAGACAACAGGATATGCGAGTCATTTGACTTGATGTGTGAAGGACTTGAAGTTTCATCAGGCAGCACCAGAATAAACCACAAAGATCAGCTGGTGGAGCGCATGGCAAAGCAGGGTCTGAAGCCTGAAGCGTTTGACTACCATCTACGGGTATTTGATTACGGAGTTCCACCTCACGCCGGCTTTGGTCTTGGCCTTGAGCGGCTCATAATGGCATTAACAAAAGTCGAAAATATCCGAGACGTCACACTTTATCCAAGAGACATAGATAGGCTGGCGCCATGATAATAATATGGTAGTTACAAGAGAAGAAGTAAAACATCTTGGGCGGCTTGCAAAGCTCGAGATTCCAGATGCAGAGCTACAGCGTTACACCACACAGATAGAAGAGATAATCAACTACTTGAACAAGCTGGACACAATACCACTTGAGCAGGTCAAACCAATAGCCGTGAAAAAGAGATTTTCAGAACTTCGGAAAGATACTCCGGAGAATTTCGAAGATGTAGTGCTCGGAACAGGATACAGGAAGGACGGCTTTGTGAAAGGACCAAGGATGGTGTGAATTGTCGCTTCATACTCTTGACGCCGCGCAGGTAGTCGCAGGCATCAAAAACAAGGAGTTTTCTGCCGAGGAATATATCTTCCAACTCTTTGAAAGAATCGAAAAGGTAGAACCTAATGTAAACGCCTTTGTCATACTCAACAAGGAAGAAGCGCTAGATAGAGCGCGCAGGTTGGATAAAAAGATCAGAGACGGCGAGCAAAGTGGCCCACTTGCAGGAGTCGCATTGAGCATTAAGGACAATATTTGCACAAGAGGAATGAAAACTACATGCGCCTCAAAGATGCTTGAAAGTTATATTCCAGCATACGATGCAACAGTGATCAAACAACTGATGGCTGCCGGTGCAATTATAATTGGCAAGGCAAACCTAGATGAGTTTGCAATGGGTTCTACTACAGAGTTTAGCCGACATGGTCCCACTAGAAATCCATGGGATATAAGCAGGGTCCCGGGTGGCTCGTCGGGTGGAAGCGCAGCAAGTGTAGCTGCCCTTGAATGCGCTGCATCGCTTGGTTCAGACACTGGAGGCTCAGTAAGATGTCCTGCCAGTTTTTGCTCAGTAGTCGGACTCAAGCCAACATACGGCCTTGTGAGCAGATTTGGGCTTGTTTCCTATGCAAACAGCCTAGAGCAGATAGGACCCGTTGGTAGAACAGTATCCGACGTAGTTTCGATTCTAAATGTGATTGCCGGGTTCGATGAAAACGATCACACCACGACCAAGGGCAGCAAACCTACATATTCACTACAAGAAAGAAAAGGGCTACGTGTAGGTCTTATCAGGGAGTTCACTGAAGGTGCAGAGCCTGAAGTATCCAAGATAATCTACAAAGCCGCAGATACACTGAAGAAGCAGGACTGGGAGTGCGAAGAAGTGTCTCTTACGTCAGTCCAATATGCGCTTGCCTCATACTATACGATCGCATCCGCAGAAGCAAGTAGCAATCTCGCACGTTATGATAACATCCGCTACGGCTTTGATATGAACCCTGAAGGGTACGAATGGAACAGCTATTTTGCCAGGGCACGCAGCAACTTTGGGGATGAGGCAAAGAGGAGGATAATTGTTGGATCGTATGTGCTTTCTTCAGGATATTACGGTAAGTACTATCTGAAGGCGCACCAGGTGCGCTCACTTCTAAAGTGTGAGATGGAGACCCTTTTCAAGAAGTATGATGTCTTGATAGGACCTACCATGCCGATACTTCCCTTCAAAATAGGTGAAAAAATAGACGACCCGCTCAAGATGTATCTTGTCGACATTGACACAGTTGTAGCAAACCTCACGGGCATACCTGCAATATCTGTTCCTGCAGGTTTTGTGGACGGTTTGCCTGTGGGCTTGCAGATAATGGCAGACCAATTTGCCGAACAGACTATGCTTGATGCGGCATATTTGTTTGAGCAATCTGCAAAGGTGCAAAGGAGCCCTGAGCTGTAATGACTATCACTACTACAAAAATAGGGCTTGAAATTCATTGTCAGCTCACAGGCGCCAAGAGCAAGTTATTCTGCAGATGCAGTTCAGACTACAGGGGAAAAGCTCCAAACTCAAACATCTGCCCTATATGTGTAGGACTACCAGGAACATTACCACTTCTGAACCAAAAGACTGTTGAGTTTGCCGCAATGATCACTCTTGCGCTTGGCTGCAAGCTCCCAGATGAAATAGCATTCTACCGCAAGAACTACTTTTATCCTGATTTGCCCAAAAACTTTCAGCTGACGCAGTACAATGCATACGGTATAACGAGCATTGGGGCAGATGGCAAGCTCAGGTATGATAATGGCAAGGACGCAAGAATAAGACGTGTGCAGCTGGAAGAAGATCCTGGCAGACTTGTTTATGCGAGCGGTAGTATGGATACTAGCGTTTATGTCTTGATTGATTACAACAGAGCCGGCGTACCACTTGTTGAGATAGTGACAGAGCCGGACTTCGCCGACCCAAAAGATGTGCGTATATTCCTTGACAAGATAACTTCGATAATAGAGCATCTTGGTGTATGCGACACAAAGCTTGAAGGATCTGTGCGCTGCGATGCCAATGTATCGATTGATGGAGGCAATAAGGTTGAGATAAAGAACATCAGCTCATTTGCCGATGTGGAAAAGGCATTGCGCTATGAAATCACAAGACAGAGAACTATGACGTCTCGCGAGATCCAAGTCAGGTCAGAGACTCGCCACTGGGATGATGCAAGAAAAGTAACAAAAGAATCTAGGACAAAAGAAGAGGAGCAAGACTACCGCTACTTCCCAGAGCCGGACATCCCCCTTGTAATGCTTGGAAGCGAGTTTGTTTCATTTATTAAGCAATCGATGCCAGAGCTTCCAGACGCCCGCAAGGAGCGTTTTATGTCAAAATATGGCCTATCAGCCCACATTGCACAAGTGCTAATAGGGAATAAGGAGCTTGCGGACTTTTTCGAGTCCACTCTCACGATATACTTGTCACCAAAAGAGATAGCCAACTGGATAGTGACTGATCTTATGAGCTTTATAGATGAACGACATAAAAAAGAAAAAGAAGAAGAAGAGTATTCGCTGTTTGCAGGCCTCAAGGTAGGGCCAGAGCATATCGCTGATCTCGCAAGATTAGTCGATCAGGATATGATAAACAGAGCCACTGCGAAGCTAATCCTTGGTCAAATAGTAAGGACAGGCGAGATGCCTTCTGCATTGGCTAAAAGGATGCATGCCAGCAGAATTGATGATGTGAGTGTCCTGGCTCAGGCAGTTCAGTCAGTCTTCCAGATGGAGCAGGCAGCCGTACAGGATGCAAGACACAATTCCAATGCTGCAAACTTTTTGCTTGGCAAGGTGATGAAGATTACAAAAGGCAAAGCAGACCCAAAGGCAGCGCTAGAGATGATACAGAAAAAGTTGAAAGAGGGTTAGACACTATTCACGATTCCTGTCATCCCTACTCCTCCTCTTCAGCACCACCTTCTTCTTCATCACCTTCTTCATCATCAGCAGCATCATCTTCTTCTTCTTCATCAGCAGCAGCAGCATCTTCTTCTTCTTCATCAGCAGCAGCAGCACCACCACCACCTTCCTCGCTATTTGATTCACTTGGCTCTGTGGTATCAGATGGGTTGCCAGGGTTGGGTTCATTTGGGCTAACGTCAACAATTGGACAACCTTGAACAACAAGCCTATCTATCTCCTGTTGCAGCTGATTGCTGCCTCCTTCCCTTTCGCTAAACATATTCCGCATTACATTGCCAATAACCATATACAGCCTGCCTGCATCCTCTGCATCAAAGCAATTATCTTGGTCTACAACATCTGCAAACCTCTGTATGATGATGGTGCGTGTATCTATTGTAGCATTAGCAGACGTTGATTCAACATCTAGGTATGCTGTAATGGTAGTATCGCCTTGGTCAAGATTTACGGATCTTGTTCTATCTGTAACTCCATTATCCCACCGGTCAAATTCCATATTGCCTAGAACAGGTACTGTAACACTGTATGTAGACCCAGCAGTTCCAGTAAATGTCAGCGGAGCGTGACCTTCCATTAGAGTGGTTCCATTTGTTGCTTCAATAACAATATACACTCCTGTTATTGTGTCGCCTGAGAGGTCCGCCGCTCTAACAGTCAGGTCAGCAGTACCTCCTGCTGCTACTATTGCATTTGGTCGTAGCACTTCGGCAGCAGGAACGACTCGGAATAGTGTGCCATCTACGAATGACAGTATATACAGGTAGCCATCAGGGCCTGTCTTAATGTCAGTTATGCCTCCAAAGCCTGTACCAAAGATAGCGTTCACTGCTTCTTCAGGAGTATTTGCTACTGTGTCGTCCAGCGCACCTTCAAGAACAAATGCAGACCTGTTTTCATTTAGCTGAAAGCGATAGATTGTGCCATTGCTGGTGTCGCCTACAAACACATTGTTCTCATACTGTTGCCCAAGTGCACTTGAGTTGAGGAATTCAAGGGCTGTTGGGTTAACTGGCTCTGTCCATGTAAACTCGGGATTGCTATAGTGACTCTCTTCGTTAAACATTACAAGGTCTGTCAAGTTGTAGTCTGGTGGCACCATTCCTTGCACTATTTTCCATCCGCTGTTAAAACCGGCATTGACCAAGTTGATCTCGTCCACAAACGGTGCGCCGTTCTCAGTATTCCATAGTACGCCTGTCATGGGATCAAAGTCCATGCCATGGCTGCTGCGCATCCCGTATGCAAAGTAGTACTTGGCAAAGGCGTCACTTCCGATGATAGACTCAGGAGCCTCTCCATTTTTACCGACCCTCAGTATCCCACTTGTCCCATCTGGCCCCGGACCGTTTTCAAAATTCTGCACCATGGTAGTATGACCTCCGACATCGCCTATGATGACATAGACATTGTTGTCTGGGCCAATAAGTACGGGTCCGCCATTGTAGCGGGGTCCTGGGAGGGCGGGCAGGTTAAGCAAGAGTGTTGGATTCACAAGTTGGTTTCCCTCCAGCTCATACCTGTACAGGCGATTGCCTGCAGGGGGCACTCCCTGTGTATCATCACCGTCAACTCCTCCTCCAGATTCAGTGAAATACAAAAAGACGTAGGTAGTTGTATCATTTTCCCTTAAGACAGCAGTGCCTAACATTCCTCTTTCGCCGTCATTTGCAACTGCGACGTCAAGGAGTGGCTCTGGCTGAAGCTCTCCATCTTCGATTACCCGTACTGTGCCATTGTCTTTTTCAAGCACCAATATGGTGTCTTCATCTAAGAAAGTCATTGTGGTAGGAGATATCAGTCCGCCGGCAACTCGCTCAACTGTAAGGCTGGTGTCATTTACAGATGGTCTTAGCCCTGTAATCTCAGCTTCTTGGCCAACTGCAAAATTATGTCCTAATGCAAATAAAAGTATCAATGCAAGGCTTATTGACAGGATTGGATGGGGCATACTCCGCTACTGCACATACACTCTAATAATAATGAATTGTTGATTGAATCTCTACTAGAGAGTTCTTGATGACCGTTATGGGGCTTTTTTGTATTCTGCAAAGAGAAGAAGCGGAGAGAACACATATCAGCCTTACTTATGTTAGTCATTACTTTTTTTCTTCGGCTGCGGCAATATCCTTTATGTGCTCTACAACTATAGGTAGGAATGCTCCCACATCCGTTACAATACCAATTGCCTGAGCAGTTCCTCTATCGATGAGCTTAGTCACAACAGGCTGGCTAATATCAACTGCCACTACCTTGACTGAGGCAGATAGCATGTTCCCTACTGCAATAGAATGTAGCATCGTAGATAACATCAGCACTAGTCTGGCTCCCTTAATCACTTCCTTGTAGTTACGTTGTGCCTCAACAACGTCTGTGACTACGTCAGGCAGGGGACCGTCGTCGCGTATAGAGCCTGCGAGTACAAAGGGCACATGGTTCTTTATGCATTCATACATCACTCCACTTTTTAGGATTCTTTTTTCAACCAGCGCCTTGAGTCCTCCAGCTTTGAAAACCTCGTTGATGGCCTGCATATGATTCCGGTGTCCTCTAACTGCAAGTGTGCCATCGTACACACGCATGCCAAGCGAAGTACCAAGCAACGCATTTTCAACATCATGCACCGCCAGCGCGTTGCCTGCAAGAAGGCCATCAATGTATCCCATCCTGATCAACGAGGCGAGTGCTTCAACTGCACCAGAGTGTACAAGCACCGGCCCGGACACTACAATTATCTTACCGCCTTCCTTCTTTGTATTGTAAATATCGGTTGCAACTTTTCGGGCAATGTGCTGTGTGGGGCGCTCGCTAGAACTTGCACTGCTCATGAACTGGAAAATATCAATGCCTTCCCGGGGGCGTTCCTGTGGGATTATCCTGACGCCCTGCTCACCTACAACTATCATGTCACCTTTGACAATGTCGCGCACCATCTTACACTCGGCGGTCTTGTGCTTGATGTCCACTACAATGCACTTGTCCATCATCATATTATGGACATCTATCCATTGATTGCCATAGTAAACTTGTGTCGCGTTGTTTGTGGTGCTATAAAAGTCGTCCGGCATCACCATATCCTTAGGGGCAGGTTCTAGTTTCACCTCCTGTACTGACACAGGTTGAGCGCCTTCTCTGTATACCTGTTCAAGTATGCTTTCGAGGTGTTCCTTACTTTTCCCCTTTACAAGCAGCCGGGCGTAACTTGGATCGCTTTTTCTCTTACCTACGGCGAACTCGAGCACCTGAAAGTCGCCTCGAAGATCCATGATACCATCAAATATTCTTGTCAGTATCATCGAATCGATAAGATGTCCTCTTGTCTCTATTTCTTGCTCAAACCTGTCTGCCAAGGTTAGCTCATAAGCTTATTTCGGTATAAAAGCCATATCTGCATGTGTAGTATTGCCACAGCGTTTGTTACTATTATATTCATTATTGAACCGAGGATCTATTGAGTAAGATAGTAATATATTCGCATTTCAATGATTTGGATCATCATAGTAGTCAGCACTATTGACTGTTTATGTATATGCATCATGGAATAGAGTAAATCTAACCTAATCTGACTATCCATGATAAGTTTGCGTATTCTTTCTTTTATAAAAAACGCAAAGATAGATAAGGTAATAATTTTGCAGTCAGTTGCATTTCTTACGATTGAATCATAATATTCAATTGTCGGTCTGGTTGCATTCGGGTAAATTACTTTTGCTACTATTACTAATCGGCATACTTCCTCATTTACTGAGAGAGAGAGAGAGAGAGAGAGAGAGAGAGAGTCGCGGACTATGGACAGAGAGACAACAGCAAGAAAATTGAGGATGGACGGGGTTAGATAGGGAGGGATAGTTTCCCAAAATATTCCTGCATATTTTGCTCTACCTTAATCTTCGTGATAATCTCATTCTTTAAATCTTCTGAAAACCACTGCGCAATTGATTTTGCAATGCCTTTGCTGTCACAAAAGGCAATCATGTAACCAGCGTCCTCCTTGACTACGGCGTAAAGTATCTCTTCTCCTACAGGCTCCCAGATATTGTTTTTATTGTCTTTGAGTGCAAGGGCAGGCATGGCATGGCCTGTATAGCGTGCCAGCAACTCTTGTGCAGATTTTACACGTTTTTCCCCTATCTTGAGAGCTACGAAATACTGCATGCACTATTTCTTGGCTGATGCCGGTCTTAAAGATTTTAGGATTTCACTCACAATGTCACCTGCATCGTCAAGGGCTGTTTTTGCAGATTCAAAGAAAGGAGCCAGCAAGTTGTCTGCGTATCCCTGCTTTGCATACTGATTAGCCTGCAGCGCCATCTCCAGCTTATCCATCCGGTGGACAAATCTCGCAATTTCAGTCCTATTATGCAGATATTCAAGCCAGATCTCTTCATACTCTTCTCTTACGTCTTTGGGAAGACCAGACAAGATGAATTTCATTGCCTTTTTCTCTTTCGCTAATTTTTGCCGAGCAGTAACATCGCCGGGCATGTAATCGCCCACTATTGACTCTGCAAGATCATGCATGAGAACCATCTTGATTACTTTGTGCGTATCAAAGCCCAGCATATCTGACAAAAGCATTGCCATGGTTGCCATTGAAAATGTATGATCTGCAACGGACTCTGCGTCTTCAACTTGAACCTTTGAGACCCAGCCGGCGCGCTTGATAGATTTAAGCTCCAAAACAGAATGAAAAAAAAGAGACAGGTCATCTACCACTACCATTTTCTGGTATCGCCTTCAAGAAGGCCTGAGCCATGGTGTATCCTGTCTATATGCTTTGAAAGCTCTTCTTTGTTGTCGAACTTCGATGCGCAGTAGGGGCAACTAACGCTATCCTTTTCGCTGGTCATGTTTAATGCATGAGAATGACACACCTAACTTTAAAGCTAATTGTCTTGAGCTGCCCCACTACCGCTGATTGAGGTGTTATTAGATGCTATTAGCGCCACATTGTCATCAACCGCCTGCGGCAACAGGTCGACAAAATATGCAAGCACCGTTGTCATCACTGCCATCAACAAAGTGATGGCCAATATTATCAATACATTATAGATTTGGCCCACAGATTATAATTTGGCAGTCAAACTTTGGGTATTTTAATGTTAATCTTTTATTGTAATTGCTGTCAGAATAGTGACAGACTACTTTTTCCAAGGAATGTCTTGCATGCCTAGCCTCTTGTTGGCAAGTCGAGCTATTACAAAGAGAAGATCAGATAGCCTGTTAAGGTAAACTATTATTGCAGGATTTAGGGGCTGGCTCTTTGAGAGCGATACGACAGATCTCTCTGCTCGGCGTGCAATTCCTCTACTAAGATGTAAAAGTGACGCTTCTATGCTTCCTCCAGGCAAGATAAAAAATGTGATCGATTCAAGCTCTGACTCGAGCCTGTCGATGATTGGCTCTAGCGTAGAGGCCATTTTTTCGCTAGTGCGCGGTGTCTTGCTATTGGTCGAGGGCCATGAAGGGTCGGCAAGATCTGAGCCGAGAACAAAAAGGTCATTCTGCACTTGCTCCAAGATATCAGCTGCATCTGAAAGTAGATCCTGTCTTGAGCGCAGAAAGGAAATTACAAGACCGATACTAGAATTAAGCTCGTCAACTTCCCCATAAGCAATTATGCGCGGATTAGCCTTGTTCACATGCTTGCCACCGATTAGCCTCGTCTCACCCTTGTCGCCTGTCTTGGTGTAGATCTTCACTATCCTTTACAGCAGGGAGGAGACAGTTCAAGAATATATCTTTTGAAAAAAAGAGAACCACTGAATTAAAATAATGCCTCCAAAAATTTTATGTACTCATGATAAGGATAGCTGTAGTGGATGATGAACCTGACATTACGAATGTCCTTAAGAAGGGTCTTGAGCGCTATGGCTTCATAGTAGATACTTTCAACGATCCTCAGGCTGCCCTTGCGAGCTTCCAACCTATGTATTATGACATTATGATAATTGATATCCGAATGCCCAGGATAAACGGCTTTGACCTATACAGACAGGTGAAGAAAAGGGACTCAGGTGTTAAGGTTTGCTTCCTGACTGCGTTTCAAGTCTATTATGAAGAGTTCAAAAAGATATTTCCTACAATAGATGTCAAGGCGTTTATCAGAAAACCTGTCAGCATATCAAACCTCGTCAATCAGATAAATTTGGCTATCGCATCGAAATAGCATTAGCAGTAGAGTCGTAGCGCTCCTTAAGGTATTTTACGAGTCTTATTGCATCCATTTCCTTGAGGCTCTTTCTATTTGAATCAATATAGCTGCCAAAAGAGTTGATCTCGCTTTCAAGCATAGGATATCTATTCTTTGTTTCCTCGAGAATGTAAGTATATTTTCGGTGGGGAAAGTAGATCTCTTTTGCCAGTTTGACTAGCACGCTTTTTGTCTTTTCGCTGATGACTTCTTTTTTGTGTGCAAGGTATAGGTTATACCGTATGTCTATCATAGCCTCAGATTGCAGCCGATAGTCACCCTCTTCTGAGGCAAATGTGACTGCCACTTCGTCATCTGCATCAAGCTTGCCCATCTTGTAAAGTTGAAATATCTTGCCAATTCCTACCATGCCAAACTTTTCAAGCTCGACTGCTCTCAGTGCACCTAGGCTTGCTGCACCAGCTAATAGCACACCATCCTTTCTAGCCAGATGGTACACTTCAATCGGAGTGGGGGGATAGTCCTGCAGGAACACACCATCGATAAACCCAACCATCATCTCTACTGCAGCAAAATCTGCAGCCAGCCGCAAAAAGTCTCCTTTTCTTGCAGGTGGCCTGTAGTCTGCGTCAAAGATTTTCCTTGCCTTTTCATGGCTCAGCGAGGGTCCTAGAAATATTATCGGCTTGCCCATTGCTTAAAACACGCCCTTGCTCGCATGCCCATAACGGACTTTGTTATCTTGAAGGTCTCAAGGCCTGGCACTATTGCCCTAACCACTGGAATTCCAATATCCGGATTTGTTAGGTTAACAACTATTGCCTGATTCAATCCTACACTTTTTAGGCGTAAAAGGATCAAATTGATATCATCGAGAATATCTTCGTTAAAGAATGTCGGTACTTCTGAGAATTTGATCTTTTTTGTTGAGTGCATAAACTGCCAAGCGCGTCTATCGTCGGTATTCTCATCGCTATACTTGATCTTCCGCAGATCATCTCTTGCGCCCTGAATATTTGCAGCCCTTGTCTGTGATACTTCTGTGATCGCACGGAGGAGGGCTATCCTCGCATCAGGATGTGTCCCATGTCCCTCTGCAAGGTAGCCATAGTCGTGGCTGATCCATTCCACACTACTTGCATTAAATGTCGGAATGCCAATGTCTGAGGTAATATCCTTTACCATAAGCGAAATGCCTGCCTGTTTGAACTTTTTGACTAAGTTCTTGACAGGCCCAAAGTCAATTTCTGAAATGTCGACATCAGGGAATATGCTTGCGTCATCTACGAATTTGTCAGCTAAAATAGGGGGCACTGAAAATGCCACAGCATTTAGGGAATGCACAATTGTACGCAAGATGTGAAATGGGATAGCGCTTGCCCGTAGGTCTGCCAGGCTCATTGCATCTCGCTCTATTACCTCGCATAGGGCATGACAAACTGCCTCTTCCATTACATTGCCAGATGCAAGTCCGTTTGTATGAAAGTATGCAAACGGATTGACAGCAGGTGGAGGCGGTGTGTATCGAAACAATGCAATGGATGCAGGTACCATTATTTCCTCGCCATTCACAAGGTCATAGCCAGGTAGCCAATCCATCATCATATCGGGGCGGTACAGAAACCTTACTGGCTCTACTATCTTGTCAGGATGCAACACCTTGTAGGTCTGAGACAGCTCAGAATAGCTTGACCTGACAAATTTGCCCCGCCAGCCTGATGGCAAGGAAGAATAGCGTTCAATACTTTCCATTAGTGCACTTGCCATTGCGTGCTCCTTTGTTGGACCCTTGCCGCTATAGACCCAGATATAATCCTCAGTGCCAGGTACTACCGCAGAATAATTTGGGATACGTAGGACATCCATGTCAGTAATATCGGCAAGTCTGGTAACACCTATCTTTTTTGATACGGGCAAGACTTTCTTCAAAGTCTCTTGAGCTGGCTTAATTCTTGATGTGCCGTTGACTGTCCACTTTTTCCTGCTTTGCAGCTGCACTACACTTAGAGGGCCTTGCTAAAGTTCATATCAAGCTTTCTGAACCATCGACCTTTGCCTACACGGGTGAATCAAAAAATCTAAAGAGATTCTTTTATAACTAAAGGCAAATACTTCAGGGTAAGAAATCTAAGCCAAAACATTCTAACCAGCATTTAAATTCAATTATTTCTTTGTTGCGACACATCAACATATTTATTCGATACCCAAGCTCAGGTTACAGCAAGAGAGGATTATTAATAAGGTCAAGATGCTTAAGCCGCTTTCTTATTTGGAAAGTCTTGTAGCTCAGAGTGTTGGCACCGAAGGCACGCTCTAGACTCAACCTCTGTTAGGTAATTGATATAGAAACATTTTATGCATTTCAGCCGTCTCATCCTGCCTAACAGCTTCAGCTCATTGCTATCCTGTGTAACAACCTTTCTTGCAGTTAGGATTTCAATCACGGAGGTCATGATATTTGATAGATGGTCAGGATCGAAATTTCTATATCTCAGATAGAGAGCCACCATTTCCTGTGGCAGGAATTCTCTTCTAAATGAGGTCTTGCCAGCGTTTGATTGCCTAAATAGATGGTCACGCAGGTACCACTCTAGCTCCCTGACTGCAGGATCAGCTGACACGTTACACCCTATAAAAACAATGCAAAGATATAACATTTAAGAGAATAATAGTCATAATGCCTATCTTTTTGAATTAGGTGGATTTGTCTTCTCCAAGCAACCTTGAGGAGATATACGATCAGGGTTTTTTACGACTACCTACAACGGGGTTTTTGTTGACAGGGGAAAAGTAACATTGGCATATGCCGACAGGAGGAGGGGAGGATACGCAAATAGGTATTAGAACCAGTGGAGTAAGAGAGGACAAAAAGGCGTAAAAGTTGTATCCAAAATTTGATCTTATAAATACCGCAGATAAGAGTTTGAACTTGAGTACAACTAGGTCTTTTTTGCATCAAGTTGGCGTCAAAAAGAAGATATAACGTCATTTCTGCATTGCGGTTAATCTTAAATCAAAAAGTTACATGGCAAGATGATGACATTAAGTGGCAGGTTCTTGTTACTTGATTGACAATTAAATACTTGCCGTTCGTATATCTGGTCCATAGATGTCAAACAGGAGGGAGGGTCGTCGCCACCACCAAGAGCATGGCGCGGAAGGTGACGACGTGGTAGAGCCAAAAAAGGTAACAGGCAAAGAGCTGAATGAAATTGAAGAACTAAGCGCCCGTCTTACAACCCTTGTAGAGATGCTGGATGAAAAAGGCATACTCGATATAAAAGAGTACAGAAGGATGGTCGCCATGCGTCTTCACGAGATATCTAAGGCTAGCGCCTTTGAAGAGTTAGATGAAGAGATATGACGAAAGCCTTTTCATTTAGGCAGCCCTTTTTGGACTTTTATTCTGGCCGGGGTAAGGACTTAGATAATACACAGTAATTGGTTCTACGAATGAAAAAATATTCAGCAGAAAAAGCTACTTCATAAAAAAAGCAAATCAATTATAACAAGCCAGTGCTAATACTATAAAGCCATATAATGGGTAGTCTTAAATTTTCTCTAGCATATTCCGTCAGGAAGAGCTTTGCCACAACTATTTTGAAGATATTCATTCATCGATATATGAATTGGTATTCCATCTGCATTACTAACATCAACAGCATGGTTGAGGATATTGTTAGAGGATATCGTATTATTGAAACTACTTACATCTAAGAACATTCCAATATTGCCGTTTTCAACTAAAGTGTTAGTACCTATTATAAAGTTGTTAGAATCCATAAGCACAATTCCTTCATTAGTATTTTGTGACACATAATTACTTACAATCAAAGCGTCCTTACTTGATTGAGATGCTATGCCAATTGTATTTCCTTCAACAAAGCTTCTATAGATTGTAATTTTATCAGAGGCTTTTAATGAAAGGCCTATATTGTTATCTATTAATTTAAGATCCAGTATATAACCTCTTTCGCCCCCGGCAAATTCAATAGCCTTATCAAAACCGGTGATAACACCAGGTCCGCTGATTGTAATGTTCTTTCGACCTGGAACCAGTATTCCGATCTCTTCTACTTTTGGAATGTTTGATATGTCTGTATTATTAGCCAAAGATAGCCTATGATTATTGAGGTTTATGGTTATTCCATCTGTGCCTACAATCATCCCAACTCCGGGACATTCGATGTCTTTTAACAGTATAACATCTTTGGTTATCACCTGACCACAAGATGCGATAGTTGTCGGATTATTTTTAGAGTTTACAAAACTATTTGGCTTGGCGTTGACAGTAACCTTGTCATTCCTCTTAATATCTTCCATCCTGCCCGCATCTCGATTATTAGCATTACCATTAGCATTAGCTTTGTTGTCATTGATGTTGTTATTTGTAATACTATTTGCAATAGCTGTTGTAGCAAACGTAGCATTAGCTTTGCCATCTTTGCTATTTGTAAGGGGAATAATCCTGTGTTCTATAGGATTCAGAATACCGAGTCCAAAATGAGCTCTGCCTTTAGCATCAGTGCTCGCAATTAATTGATTATCATCCTGCAAGTTTGCTTCCTGTTGTATCCGTGGTTCTTGTTGTAGTACTGGTGTTTCTTCTTGCTGTTGTCCCATAGTAATTAGCATCATTAATGTGGATGATAATGCAACTAATACTGCTAATATTACCGCAAGCATAGGCGCTCTATGCCTGACCAGCCGTTGCATGCTCCCGAGAAAACTATGCTTTTAGCGGGATATATGAAATGGGTATTTCCATTCCTACGATATTTCTTCCATAAAATTAAGGATACCTTTTATACGCACAAGTGACTAACGAGGAAATTAGAGAGTATATACAAGAGGTTCCTATAATGATTTTATCCTTGCGTATAAGTATAACCTAAATTATATTGACGCTGCTTTCCAGCAGAAAATTTTTTGTGTGCTCGCAGGGAGTTATCGATGACCTCAAGTCGTGATTGAATGATCAGGCTTGGCAGGTGTCTAAAATTGTCCAAAAAGATTTTTGTTTGATTTCTAACACTTCTAAGAATAGGATAATGTCAAAAGCCATATTCACATTTTTCTCAATGGAGATATAATAACTGCTATCATCCTATTCCCTTTATCTCAAGCTCTCTAAGACCCTCATTCTTTCTTTGTTTATAGCTTTGATCTTCTCATTTTTTCTGCATGTTGTGCCACATAGGAATGCTGGATCTATAGTCAACAAACCAATTGTTAGTTGCAGTATCGGGGGATAAGAGATCCCTGATACGTTGGTATACACGCAATAAAGCAATTCCTTTGCCTGTAGTTCTATAGATGGCGGTTCCTTTACTCCTCTCTTGAATTTCCATCCGGATATAATCATTCTCTATCAGCATAGAAAGGTACCTTTTGAATTGATTACTCGAAAGACCAGACACGAGCAATATTTTTCTCCTAGTTGCCCCACCGTTTGAAGCATCAAGAATAGATGTGATAATATCAATTCTATCACGATTAGAAGTACTTTTTGAAACGCTGACATTATTGGCCATGGATTTTCTCTACTTCCGAACGACAATCCCGTGCACAATGATAACTGCCATACTGTTAAAGATTCGAATATTTTGTCAATTTTCCTTTATACCTGCATCCTAGCATCTTCAAATAACAGGATCTTTACTGCTGTAACATTATATAGAGGAACATTCAGAGATCTGTCATAGAAGCATATTCGAAATTACTGGCAAAAAGTCAGGGTATGGCATTACCCATTCTATAAATACTTTATTATGGGTTTCCATCTCAATGGAGCCCAAATCCATAGCGTTCTACACTGCAGTAGCTGTGAGCATACTTGCAGTGTTAAGTGCAACAACATTTCCGGTGATGGCGCAAGCACAAGACACAACAGACGAACAAGAAGAGTCATCACAGGAAGACAATAATGAAGGCAATAATGAAGTCGTGACACAGGGAGAAGGAGAAGATAATAATCAAGTCGAGACAGAGCAAACTGGTGGAGAGGACGGGAATTCAGCTAACGGCAACGGGAATGGTGGTGCTGCGGGTGCTGCAAGTGAAAGACTAGGTCTACAACCAAACAGTGGAATAGCATCATGCGGACAAGTTGTAACACAAGACGTGACACTAACATCAGATCTTAATTGTGATAACGGAGATGGACTTATTGTGGGTGCACCTGGTATAACCATCAACCTGAATGGCTATTCAATAACTGGCCCTGCGGGCGGCAGTGGAGCAAGCAGTAGTGAAGCAGCAAATCCAACAGCAGCAGAAGATTCTGGCAATGGGGATGGCGGTGAAACAAATCCAACAGCAGCAGACTCTGGCAGAGGGGGTAGTGTAACACCAGTAAGCACAACAGCAAACTCTGGCAGTGAGGATGGCGGTAATGCAAACGAGGAAGCAAGCGGTGGTGAAGCAGAAAATCCAACAACAACAGACTCTGGCACTGAGGGTAGTGGAGTAACACCAGCCAGCACACAAAGACAATCAACAGATTATGATGGAAGCAGCGGAATACTGGTTGCAAATGCCGACAATGTTGCCATACAAGGTCTTGGAGAAATAGCTGGCTTTAGTAGAGGAGTCACATTCCTAGGAAGTTCAGGAGGAGCAGTCACAGATGTGCAATTGGTAAACAACGAAATAGGTGTAGTACAAGCTAGTTCAGAAGGAACCGAAGTCAGTAGAAACACTATCACCAACAACGGAATTGCAGTAGTATCAGACGCAAGCAACGGAGGGGTCACAGCGTTTAATCAGATAGTTGCGAACTTGGAACAAGGAATTCTCCTTCTAGGCAGCTCTGATAATGTAGTAGCTGCAAACAACATGTATGGCAATGGAGCTAGCGGCATATACCTAGATCCAATGAGCCAACGCAACCACGTAGACTACAACACAGTATTCGGCCACGAAACAGCTGATCTGAACAATGCTGATGGAATGCCTACAAACGTGAACCAAAACAGCTTCGGAGACAACAATAACTGCGGAACCAGCCTTCCAGGTGGACTCTGCAGGTAAAAATACCTGACCACACTAGGACAAATTAAGTCACAAGAGCCTCACTTTTTTTATTTTTATTTTTTTAAAATTATATCTATTACTTTGGATAGTATGTTTCGATCTACAGTTGTATAGATAACTTGCAAATAGTCATAATTCTAAGGTACATCCGCAATAACTGCGCCACTACTTGGAGTATCTTTAGCCGTATCAAGGTGGGGGAATGCTGATATACACGTTTGTCCACACAAAATTCACTTAGCTATTGTACACCCTTGTCGTCTGTGAAAAACCTGCTGCTGCAAGGAGAATAGCTCAGGCGCTTGGCGAGTCAACGGAGTTAAGGCACGGTGGCATTCCTATCTTTGAGGTAAAAAATAGTGCCCGCCACTATAAAATATGCACAGCACTTGGACATCTGTATGGCCTGAACGATGTCACCAAGAACAAAAGCGTATACCCTGTGCTTGACTTAGAGTGGGCGCCTGTTGCCAAGAACCCGCAAGTGATCAGAGCCATCAATGCCATTTCCGAGCTAGCTAAAGATGCGTCATCATTCGTGCACGCATGTGACTATGACCAAGAAGGAGAAGTGATAGGCCACAGTATCTTACAGTATGCATGTGGGGATAAATATACAGAAGCATTAAGAGCTAAATTTTCAACACTAACTGACGAAGAGATAAGAAATTCATTTGCCAATCTAGCTAAGCCAAACTGGGGACTTGCAGAGGCAGGTAGGTCGCGTCACATGCTCGATTTCATTTACGGGGTGAACCTCTCACGAGCACTCATTAGATCGTTTAAGAGCATCGGCAAATATCGCAATCTCTCAATTGGAAGAGTGCAGGGACCAACGCTTGCCTTTGCAGTCAACAGAGAGATGGATATCAGGTTGCACATACCAGATCCGTATTGGATAATAACTGCACAGTTTGACAAAGACGGACAGATATTTTCTGCGCAGTATGAAAAGCCAAAAGTGGAAAAGCCTGCGGAAGCTAAGGCGATCATAGATGCCTGCGTAGGCAGAAATGGAACTGTAAACAATATTAGCGACAACGAAACAATGCTGTCCTCACCAGTACCATTCAACATTGGCGACCTCCAGCGGGAAGCATATAACCTGTTCAAGCTTAGCCCAGGGCATACACTTGCAATAGCGGAAAAATTGTATTTACAGGCATTGATCTCATACCCGCGCACCTCAAGCCAAAAGCTTCCATCTTCCATAGGATATGATAAAATAATTTCGGGTCTTTCAAAGATCGACAAATATAGTCAATTGGTATCAATGCTCCTCTCAAAGGAGAAACTTGTGCCAAATGAAGGTCAAATGATAGATCCAGCACATCCTGCGATTTACCCAACCGGCGTTGTGCCACGGCAGAAGCTGAGCGGCCTTGAATTCAAGGTGTACGATCTTATAGTGAGGAGATTCCTTGCGGCATTTGGGGATCCAGCAGTCAGCCGACACATAAATGTCACAATCGACGTAAGCGGATACATCTTCAAGGCAGGAGGCATGACGCTAATCTATGAAGGCTGGATGGTGCTCTACAAGCCTTATGTCAGGTTCAATCAGCGCAAGCTTCCGAAACTCCGCAAGGGAGACCTGCTGAGAAATTTGAGCATAGAAATGGAAGAGAAATTCACTCAGCCGCCTTACCGCTATAATCAAGCAAGCATTCTTGCCAAGATGGAGCAGGAAAAAATAGGAACCAAGGCGACAAGAGCTGACATAATATCAACCCTATTCAAGCGGAATTACTTGGCAGCATGCAAGGGAGGTCTAGAGGTAACTGACCTAGGTTTTGCAGTCATTGATTCCATGGAAGAGTTTGCACCAAGTATAGTTTCTACAAAAATGACAAGGTTGATGGAAGAGCAGCTTGCAAACGTGGAGCAACGAACAACGGACAGCATGTCAGTGATTGAGCAGGCAGTAGATAGACTGTTAGAGTCACTGGCCTCATTCATAGAAAAGGAAGCCGATATAGGGGCTCAGATAGATGGTGCTGTATCAGCAGATATTGCACAGGCTGCAGTGCTTGGCCAGTGCCCACTGTGTAAGAAGGGGCAGCTTTGCATAGTACGGTCGCGCACTACACAAAAGCGCTTTGTGGGATGTTCGAATTATGCAGGCGGCTGCAAGGCAACTGCACCACTGCCACAAAAGGGTTCAATCAGAATTACAGGCAAAGTCTGTCTAGAGTGCAGCTGGCCGTTGATAGGAGTTGTTTTTGCTCGAGGCACAAAGCAGTGGAGAATTTGTATAAACATTCATTGTCTCTCAAAAAAAAGAAGCATCACACATAAAATATAGTTTTACAGTCTCTTCATTCTCTCAGACATAAGAGGAACGGCACACGATATAGTGTTTCTATTTGACAGAAATCACTTGCCTCTTTTTATTTAGGAGACAGGGTGTAAATATCTGTCCTACGGTTTTTTAACAGGGGTAATGATCTGCGAACCTGCTGTATACGTGCCTTATCAACATCTACTATTCCCATACCTTCTCGCTTACCCATATCTAGAAGTACTACGCCGAAGGGATCTACTACCATACTCTTTCCACAATAAATATTGCCTACTTGGTCAGGGGCAACTATGTAGGAGCC
>DATFBV010000154.1:0-4298 GCA_035253605.1 Nitrososphaera sp. | reverse complement strand
CATCTATAAGTATCGTTCCGTAAACTATTATCCCATTTTCACCAGCAAGCTTTAGGTATTGAAGACCGTCACCACTTGAAGTCATTTCAAAGGTTACACCATCAGCTACTTCTAGGTTAGCGTTTAGAATGTATTGTCCTTCTTGTTCTTCTTCTTGCTCAAGTATCTCAGGATCATTTATAGCTTGGACAACATCTAGAAAAGAAGCGTCGCAGTTAATGGCAATAGTGTTTTCTGTTGAGTCATAGTCTATACATGCTTCTTCTTCCTCTTCTATTGGTTCTTCTTCTTCCTCTTCTATTGGTTCTTCTTCTTCCTCTTCCTCTGCATCTTGTAATGCTTCTATTGTCTCTTCATCAAATGGGAATTCTGCCTGCTGATATGATATGTGGATCATAGAGAAAATGAGTATAGTCGCCACAGCGATGACAAAAAATGCTTTAGGGATAATCATCATTAATTTGGTTCTTTTCACGCATTTAAACAAGAGGGATGCTCCTATAATAAAAAAAATCTATGGAATATATTCTATATGTTCGCTCTATAAATTCTTTATTACTGGCTCAATAAACATAAAAAATTCCATTTTTTAATTGATTTGTTAGCAAATTACACAAATAACTCACTTGTGCTGTAAAAGTTTAGCTTTAAAATTCTGACGATACTTCCAAAGTTCTCTGAAACTATTTTAACATTCTATTCTGACCTGATAAATCACGCTAATTCCACATATTCCGTTGTATTTTCATTATCAGTATTTATTTTAATACTCGGTAGAGAACTTGACATCATGTCACATACAACTTCTTTGCCAGAACTACAGCAGGTACAATAAGAAGCAGAGTTGCTAGCCCATAGGGCAGACCAACAGTCCCAGCCACAAATACAGAATCAATTATTATTATTGAGATGACCATATTTCTGACTGCCTTTTGTACTGAAGGTACCTCATTCGCAAGATGCTGTTTGATAGTAACAATCATGACTACAGCAAATATCGATAGGTTTAGAAGAAATGCCAATTGCAGTTGCAGCACCAAGCCCAAAGCAGCTATAGCCGAAATAACACCAAATATCATCAAAGAGGCCATAGTGGAATTTGGTCTTTCATTTCCTGCTTCTTTTTTGCTCAGGATTGTAATCGCTACTATGTATACAAATAGTGATCCTGCAGCGGCTCCTACAATAGCGTATGAATGATTATTGATATATAGGAGTACGGGGCTTGCTCCGAATATCACATTTAGAAATCTGGCGCCAGCCATTGCAAACGGACCTAAAAGGCCATGCTTCAGCCGATAATCATAGGCAATTATTGCAAAAGTGAGTGCTAGACTAACTACAAGGCTCATCGGACCAACTATGAAGGCTATAGTATTTGCAAATAACAGTGCAACAATAGCGATTGCCAGAGCATGCCTTTTTGAGATATTTCCAGATGGAAGAGGTCTGGATGGACGCTCTCTTTTATCAATTTCAATGTCAAAATAGTCATTTAGAACTATTCCTCCAACATATAACAATCCTGAGGAGACCATAAGTGCAATCAAATGCGGGACGTCTGCTTCGGCAACTGTAACAGCTGCAAAGTAGCCAGCCATTATATTGGAAGGTGTAGTGAATACGTTTGGTAGCCTAATTAGCAGAAGATATTCTCTGAGGCGTTGGCTTACATTATGCTGCAAAGGTAACTGTACGCCTCTTTTGCTGCTTCTACTGGATTATCTTGGTATGGATAGAGCTCTACAGTAACAAAGCCTCTGTAACATATGTCATCCATTGCATCAAACACTGAACGAAAATCGATTGAGCCTCTACCAGGGATCAGGTGGTTGTGAATTCTACTGGGCGCTATGTCTGCTAAGTGAAAATGCTCAATATAATCTGATAATTCATAGACTACTTTGGCAGGATCTTCATTTACGCAATAAAAGTGGCCGATGTCAAAGTTGAGCCTAATGGAGTTAAGGTTAATAATTTTTGTCATAAAGCTCTTAAACTGCCTTGAATTCTCAATGAGAAGGCCTGGTTCCGGCTCGATGAGCACTTTTATGTCTTCGTCCTCTGCTATTTTTGCTACCTTTGTCACACCATCAAGAAATACCTTTTCAAAATGGCCTATATCTTGGTATTTTTGTCCTAATGATGATGGTAATGAGGGTACTGGACCACCTGGCTCTGTAGACAAGTGCTTTGCTCCGATTTTTTTTGCAAGCCTTATGCATTCAATCGTATGCGCTATACGCATCTCTCTACTATCCTCTATCCAAGAAGGATGGTATGTATCTCCAATTGCGTACAGTGTAAATGCATTAAGGTTTGAGATTTGTATGTTAGACGAAGCAAGAGTTTTCTTCAAACCTCGGATCTGAGAGTCTGTAAAAGTGGGCGCATATGCATGCGGGGTATCACATAGGATCTCAACTCCGCTGTAGCCTACTTTTGCAATCTCTCTTATAGAATCTTCAAGGGAGTATCGCTTGAAGGCATTGGTACTAAATGCCAGCTTGATCATGTTATTACTACGGCTTCCAGGTAAATTGTGGCGACTGCTTGAAGAACTCATAGGCATTGTAGAAGGTTACGCGCTCAATTTCATTGACGCTAAAGCCGGCTTTCCTCATCTCTCTTGCTACAAGTGGGACACTGAGCGGGTCTGATGGACCCCAGTCAGCTGCACTATGTATCATTATTCGTTCTGTGCCATATTTTTTGATGATGTTCATTGCACGCTCCGGTGACAACTTTGAAACAGGATACACTGAAAGTCCAGCCCACATGCCAAACTCGAGTGTCTTTTCAATTGTTTCTTCTACATTATGATCTATCAAAATTTTGTGCCTGTTGTAGCGCCTCCCATGCTCGCTATTTAATATCAGCTCTATACGTCGCATGCCTTCCGGCTTGTTATTGTGCGGCAGGTGAACTGTCATGAGCATGTTCTTTTCAGCTGCAATATCCATTTGCTTTACAAACACCTCTTCTTCGAGGTCATTGATGAGATTGTAGCCAAGCTCTCCGATAGCTACTACGCGTTCCCTGTCTACATATTTCTTCATAGCTTCCATAGCGTCCAAGGCAAGCGGCCGTTCCATGGCCTCCTTTGGGTTTACTGAAATGCAGACAAAGTGCTCTATTCCAAAGTCTCTTGCACGCTTTGTTTCAAAAGTTATCATATGTTCCCAATAGTCCTCAAATGTTCCAACTGATGTCCGTGGGCTACCTAGCCAAAATGATGGCTGTACTATTACCTCTATTCCTGCCTTGGACATTGCTTCATAGTCGTCAGTGGTGCGAGAGTACATATGGATGTGGGGTTCAAATAGTCTTGTCATATCTCCGTACTATGACAACTGCGTTGTAACCCTTTTTAGGTTGTAGAACAAATTTACAGTATCAACAGAAATGCTGGCTGCTGTATTCTATTCACCTAACAACATCGCTGTGCAGCAAGTACCGATCAGTCGCAGGAAAGCCATACTCAAGGTGAGCGCCTGTGCAGTGTGTGGGTACGACGCTCGCGTTTTTAGAAACGGTCATCGAAAGGTGCAACCCCCCGTAATTTTAGGCCATGAGCTTTGTGGAGAAATACAAGATAATATTATAGCAGGTGACGGCATGACTATAAATGCAGGTTCAAGGGTTGCCATCTGCCCTCTGATCCCTTGCCTTCAGTGCCCATATTGCAGGATCGGGGACTATAACCTTTGCATTAACTTGAGGGAGATAGGCTCTACGTCAGACGGCGGCTTTGCACAATATGTTACAGTACCAGAGCAATTGATTAGAATGGGTGGCCTGGTGCCGGTGCCAGATAACCTAACTGATGAAGAAGCTGCGCTTTTAGAGCCTCTAGGGTGCTGCCTGAACAGCTATACTCGGATGCTTCCTATTGCAAAGGAAAGCCCTGTTGTGATAATAGGGGATGGACCCATGGGACTCATTCACCTTCAACTGTTCAAGAGATTATCGAGCTCGAGAGTAGCAATCGTCGGCAAGGTACCATTAAGAATGGAAAAGGCAAGGGCGATGGGAGCTGATGCAGTCTTTGCTTATTCCCCTGATACGGCTCATGACGTTCTTAATTTTGCGGGAGCTTCTTCAGGTGCAGGCGTTATAGTGATTGCGACGAGTAACCCCATAGCATTTGAACTTGCGACAAAGGTCTCTGCTAGGAACTCCAAGATAAATGTCTTTGCTGGCATGCCAAGTGGACAGACATTCTTGTTGGATTCCAACTGGCTACACTATAACCAGATCTCTATCACTGGGACTTTTAGCTCTACGCCGAAAATGCT
>DATFBV010000153.1:0-5648 GCA_035253605.1 Nitrososphaera sp. | reverse complement strand
AATGAAGGCGATATTTGTAACAGGAACTGCAGGATCTGGGAAGTCCCTCCTTACCTCTAGGTTGCTCCAGTGGTACAGGGATAACGGAGCTTACCCTGTTACGCTTAACCTTGACCCAGGTGCAGTCAACCTGCCTTATGAGCCAGATATTGATGTTCGCAATTACGTTGACATTGCCACTTTGATGGAGAGCTATGGGCTTGGCCCCAATGGCTCACTTATAATGGCAAGTGACATGATTGCGACAAAGTTAGATGAGATCCAGAAGGAAGCGGATGAGCTGAACCCGGACTACCTTATAGTGGACACTCCTGGCCAAATAGAGCTCTTCGCCTACCGAGCAAGTGGTCCATATTTTGCTGTAAACCTTCATGCGGACAACAAGGCTACGATATTTGCTTTCGATGGGGTATTAGTGTCATCCCCAATCAACTTTGTGTCTATATCGCTCCTTGCGTTATCTGTCAAACTGCGGTTGAAAATGGCTCAGATAAATGTGCTTACAAAGCGCGATCTTGTAATAGACAAGCTAAAAAATATCATGGACTGGGCTGGCTCAAGTATGGCACTTGAACATATTCTCAATAGCGAAAAAGATGCCGAGTATTCTCTCTTGACTAAAGATCTGGCGCGCAGCATAAGCAAAGGTGGCTTCGCCCAGGGCCTAATAGCTGTTTCTAGCGTCACGATGAGTGGCATGGTCAACCTAGCTGCCGCCCTTGCTCGAACCCTTAATCAGGGAGAGGACATTTAGGTAACTATGAAATCGTGTAGTGCGGCTGCCCCATGCTCAACTGCAAACTTAGGGCCAGGATACGATGTATTTGGCCTTGCGCTAGATGCGCTTGAAGACAAAGTCAAAGTAAGTAGGACATATCCTGACGGCGGAAGAATAACTATCAAGAACAGCGATCAAGCGATTCCATCAAAGCCTGAATCAAACTCTGCGGGTCTTGTAGTAAAGAAGATGATGCAGGATTTTGAGATCAACGATAGCACAGAGATCGAGGTCACAAAAGGTGTGCCGTCTGGCTATGGTGTTGGCAGCAGCGCCGCTTCAGCAGCAGCTGCTGCTATGGCATTTAACGCACTTTATGACCTTAGGATTGACAAGAACAGGCTTGTAGAATATGCTGCAGAAGGCGAGGTAGCGAGTGCCGGCACAAAGCACTATGATAATGTCTCTGCTTCTTTGCTGGGCGGCTTTGTGATTTGCCGTATTGCCAGCGACAGAGTGCAGTTCATAAGGCTTGAGCCTCCCAAGGACCTCGTCCTTGTTGTTGCAGTTCCCTGCCTAGAAGTGCCAAAGAAAAAGACAGAGGTGGCGAGGAGTGTCCTTCCAAAGATGGTGCCGCTCAAAGATGTTGTTCACAATATTTCTGGCGCAGCCACAATAGTTGCAGGCTTTGCGCTAAAGGATGTGGAAACAATAACAAGAGGAATAGACGATGTTATCATCGAGTCGGCAAGAAAGCATCTGATACCTGGCTACGATAGCGTCAAACAGAATGCTATTTCTGCAGGTGCGCTTGCAGTCGCAATAAGTGGTGCTGGGCCTTCCATGGTAGCATTTTTGAAAACAAACAAAAATGCAAATATAGTAGCTGCTGCCATGGCCAAAGGATTCAAAGAGACAGGTGTAGAGAGCAAGACGTTTGTTTGCCGAACTAGCAAGGGTGCCCGACTTTTGGCATAGTGAATTTACTTTTTGCTCTTGTTGAGGAAAGCGGACATCATTTTCTGTCTGTCTTCGTGAGCAAAGCAGAGCGCCCATCCATAGATCTCAAGCCGAAGTCCTGTCTCTAGATCTGTGTCCATTCCCCTGTTTATCAATTTCTTGCTAACCTTGACTGCGACGAAACTGTTCTTTGCTATCTCCTTTGCAAGTGCGATGCACTCATCCATAAGTTTCTTGTTTAGTATCTTGGCTATTTCACCCGCCCTTTCCTTTTCCTTTGCCGCATCACCTTTGGGCACTTCTGGTGGAACTTTATCCTCAGGTCCTAGGCTGATTACCTTGTTAACAAGCCCTATCTGATAGGCCTCATCTGCCATTATCATTTTGCCCGTGAATATTAGCTCCTTTGCTTTCGCTGGACCTATTAGCCGCATCAGGCGTTGTGTTCCGCCCCATCCTGGAGGTATGCCTATTGTCACTTCAGGCTGCCCTATCTTGGCGTTGCTTGAAGCAATCCTGATGTCGCAAGCCATTGCAAGCTCGCAGCCGCCGCCAAGAGCAAAGCCGTTTATTGCAGCAATGACTGGCTTTTCCAGCCGGTCTATTCTGTTTATTAAATCTTGAGCGGAAGTAGCGTACCTTTCTGCCTGTATCGGATCGATATTGACCATGTAAGAAATATCTGCGCCTGCACAGAATGAGCGATCACCGGCACCAGTAATGACTACTACTTTAATGCTGTCGTCAGCTGCAAGAATATCAATCATCTTTGAAAGCTCAGATATAACGTCCACATTCATGGCGTTGAGTGCCTCTGGTCTATTTATTCTTAGAATTGCAATGTCGTCTCGTGGTTCAAGCTGAATATACTTCATGGTAGACATATTGTGAGAGTAGGCAGCATTCCTTTTCAATAAAATCTTATTGGTCTTGATGAGCAAGCTATGGTTAAAAACTAGGCTAGACATGACTGCCATAATGGTCAGGCTTCACCGCTCAAACGCTTACAGCATAAAAGACGTAGATATAGTCGTAATAGGTGTTCCTGATGAATCCAATTCGCACGCCAAGCGAAAGGGAACTAGCAGGGCACCAGAGGTATTGAGAATCGCCTCAAATGAAACTGAATTTTTTCAACGTCACGGAAAGCTGATCCCTACTTGCCCGATGTCTGGAACTTTTGATCGAAAGAAGATATTTGATGCTGGCGACATACCAAACAAGCAGGAGCTTCGCGATATGGTTACTGACATCACTTCGCGTGGCAAGCTGCCGATCATGATTGGCGGAGATCACTCTTTAACTACTGAAACAATACATGCGGTATCTAATTCAATTGGGAAAAAACTATCACTTTTATACTTTGATGCCCATCCAGACTTTGTTTCCTCCACTAGGAATTATTATGGCTCTGTGCTTACGGACTCAACACAGTCGCTCAACTTTAGAAAAAGTATGTTGATTGGCACAAGAGCTGCTGAGCCAGAAGAACTTGAAAATGCAAGAAAAGCGGGTTTAATGATCATAAACCCACTAGAGATTGTTGAGTTAGGGGTAAAAAAAGTAGCGCAAATGATAAGGACTCGGACAAGCGGCTCCAAGGTCTACATTTCAGTAGATCTCGACTGCATAGATCCAGCATTTGCACCAGGGGTATCAGTTCCTTCGCCAGGGGGTTTGTCATCCATAGATCTCATATTCCTACTCAACAAGGCAATCGGTGCGGGGAACGTTATCGCTATCGACATCGTAGAACTTGCTCCGGATTATGACATTAATGGCGCTACCGCAATGCTTGCTGCTAGAATAATGTCAGAATGTATCGCGTCAATCTAGCGTCTGTCCACCTTTTAATTTGGTCTGTATGTTCAATGGCTTACTTGTCCATCATCGAGCCAGTAATTGTTTGCCTTTGGCTCTGACATGTATTCCCTCTCAGGTTATATGTTGCATTCATGAGATGAGATGTTCTGCTCTGCTATCACTTCCCGCATATTAAGATGTAACATGATTGTCGTCAAGTCGTTATCGCACAAAGATATTGCCCAGCCAGTATTAAGAAATTGAGAGACATCTGTCTTTTTACAAGGGCTGGGGAGGATATTACGTGTTTTCTATGGAGAGGAGGACCATACAGGATTGGCTGTCAGTATGATTTTAATGCTTTTTCAGCATGCCATGCGATATAGAACAAGTCGCATCCAGGATTCCATTCTGAAAGAATGATCTAAATTAGTTACGCAGTTTGATCGTAATCTCTTCTCCCATTCCTATTGGCACAGTGACTGACTGGACGTTGGGCCTGGTGTGCACATGCCGTGCATACTTTCTCATAGCCGGTCGGAAATGGTCAGGATAAAGCATATTATCTGCTGCAATTATCCCTCCAATTCTTACCATTGGTAGTACAATGTCAAAATATCTTATGATATTCTCTTTATCTGCATCAAGGAAGACAAAATCAAACTTGCCTTTGAGCTTACGTAGCAAGTCAAGAGCAATGCCTTGTTTTATTTCTATCATCTTATCAAGACCGGCCTCTTTGAAATTTTTCAATGCCCACTCTACTTTTTGTGGATTCATTTCTATCGTTATTATCCTTGTGCTACGGCTCATGCCCATTGCGTCGGCGAACCAAAGTGTGGAATACCCTGCAGATGTACCCACTTCTAATATACATCTTGCCTTGATTGCCTTGAGAAGTACTGAAAAGAATATGCCTGTATCGGCTGTGATGGCAAGCATCTCTTGATCAGGTGCAACTTTTGCTTTACCGCTTCTTTCCTGGTTTGATTGCCGATTAAGCCTAGCTATTACGTTGAGAACCTTGCTATCCACTCCTGCATTATGTATATACAGGATATTTTTACTTTCAACTGTTCTTTTGCTTCAAAAGCGATAAAATGTTCACTTTTTCCGTCCTGTAGTTTATTCTCGTTACTGATTCTCGCTGTCTAAGCAGCTGGTCTTTGCGTGCTTTCCAGCCTTCAATCGCAATCTTATAGTCATCTGATATTAAAGGACTCTCTGGCAATGTGAATTAACAACGCGATGGCCGGCTTTTAATCGTTGCAGGAATCAATTACTAACTTTTTTATTGTCTGCTGTCAAGAGAAAATGCAATGGAATTTGTTAACCTTGAGGAGCCCGATGTAAGCAAGCCAATAATGATTGCAGCCATGCAGGACATGGGAAATGTGGGCAGTATCGCTATAGATTTTATTAACAAGAGCCTTAATAGCCGGTTGTTTAGGTATGCCTTGCCGCCTTATCCAAATTATGTTGTTGATAAAGGAGGCCATATTGACTTTCAACAAGAAAGGTGGGAATACCGCTATATCAAGAGCATCATCGTTTTTGGGGGCGGGGTTGGGCAGCCTCAGACCAACTATGAGCTTTATGAATTGTGCCAGGATGTCATCAATATTGCCAAGTTGTACTCTGTGCAACTAATTTATACCTTGGGCGCGTTCCACACAGACCGAGAATATGGCAAGGACCCACGGACCCTTGTCACGACGACCTCACAAGAGCTAACAGACCAAATAGTGAAAATAGGTCACAACACCACTCCTGGTTCGTCGCTGATAACTGGTTTCAATGGTCTGATATTGGGCTATGCAAAAAGAAACAACATTCAGGGTATTGGCTTGTTTGCGGAGATCAACGACCCCCAGATGCTGCAATATAGATCAGCAAAGAGTCTCATAGTTTCGCTTGAAAAGCTGACATATCAGAGGTTCAAGGGGATAGAGGAGCTGGACGAAATGGCTGGCGCAATTGAACGAGAGCTCGACAGGATGAAAAGGATGGGCAACGATTCTTTATATCGTCCCTAATGAGTTGCCCTCAGTCGCCTAGTCAAGGCTATCTAGGTTCTAGATATTATTATTTCTGTAACAGTATTATGCTCGCGTTCCGATGTTTCGCTTCTTATTAGTGAACAGCGCATCAACCTTCTTTATCATCA
>DATFBV010000152.1:0-8583 GCA_035253605.1 Nitrososphaera sp. | reverse complement strand
TTGCCCTGTCAATGTCTACGAATGGCTTGAAACGCCTGGCCATCCGGCATCTGACAAAAAGGCTTTCATGATAAGAGAAAAGGATTGTATATTCTGTATGGCATGTGAAAATGTCTGTCCTCCTCAGGCAGTCAAGATATTTCAAAAGGGTTAGGCAGGCTACAGCGAATTAATATTGTACAATACCTAACTTTCTATTACTAGCGTTGGGGGAGAAATTTCTTATTGTTGCCACAGGCGGTACATTTGATGAGATACATGTCGGTCACATTGCTCTGCTTGCTAAAGCATTTCAGGTAGGCAAAAAGGTGATAATTGGTGTTTCAAGTGACAACTTTGCAGCCAATAGGGGAAAGAAGCTAAACCACAATTTTGAGGCAAGGATTGCAAATCTGAAGAGCATGATCAAAAAAGAATTTGGCGATGTCAACTATGAAATTGCAAAGCTAGATGGCAACTTTGGTCCAGCAGTAACTACAGACGATGTAGAAGCGTTAGTGACAAGCACAGAGACCCAGAGCAAAGGCAAGCTCCTCAACGAGATGCGTGCTAAAATTGGCGTGAAGCCGGCAAAGATAATTACTGTAGACCTAGTCAAAGCAGAGGATGGCTCGATAATTTCTTCGACCCGAATCAGAACTGGCGAAATAGACAGACAGGGAAGACTGCTATCTGGAAGAAGATCTTCAAAAGACCCTCCTGCACAAATTACCGCCGGCGAAGGGTGAAGAATAAGGGGAAAAGACATCTTGAGAGGTTCTTGGTGTCTTTTTCCTTGTCTCTTTGTTATTTTTCTTTTTTGGAGGCGATAAATTATGGTAATACTTCTTGCAAAAAGTTTGGACGAATTTGACTTCTTCTGGGCTTGTGCTATGAACATAAACTCTGATAAGATCTGCATTAAAGTACTTCTCTATTGATTGTGTGTAATCTTCGATTAAGGTAGTAGCATGTTATGGATTCTTTTAGCATTTCATCTGAAACTTCTTTCTTAGTTTTCAATATACATGCTCTCATATCAAATTTGTTTGCAAGATAATATTAGTATCGCATTCTTCTCAGTTGACTCTTCGCTATTTTGAGCCCCGAGAGATACATATGGCGAACCGCATATATATCTTGCATATATATGAGAAGAGAACTTTAAGAATTGTATATGGCTAGGTTCTATTCGGGCCATTTATAATAGTTGTAGTGCACTGGGTTAATGAATTACTGAGTATGGCTCAGATAGCGCTATTTGTTGGGTCCGTTAGACGCGATAGACAAGGTATCAAAGTAGCTCGTTGGATGGAGGAAAAGTTGACAACCAGAGGACATACAGTCTATTTTATAGATCCTCTTGAATTGAATTTGCCCTTGCTCGACAGAATGTATAAGGAAATGGAGAATCCGCCAAGCGGGTTAAGAGATCTTCAGAAGAAAATTAAGAATGCAGATGGATATTTGGCTGTGACCCCTGAATATAATCATAGCACATCTGCAGCAATGAAAAACACTTTAGACTATTTCTTGGAAGAATACTTTTTCAAACCTTCAGCTATTGTTTCATATTCAGCAGGAGGCTTTGGTGGAGTTAATGCTGCTCAACATCTGCGTCTAATATTTGCAGAACTTGGTGCCCCTTCGATATCTTCTTCCTTTGCAATATCTAGAATAGCAGAAGTTTTTGATGACACAGGGAAATTGGTTCAAGAACAATACAATAAGAGGATAACAAAGTTCTTAGACGAATTTGAATGGTATATCGAAGCATTCAAAAATCAAAGATTGAAGGGGGTGCCATACTAGGGTCTGGATTCATTACAGGTAAGCAGTTGGATCTAGTTTGAAATAGAAACAGATCTAAAGAAGGAACATAAATGCTGTGTAGTGTCTATTCTAAATAGCAAAATTTTTTGCAAATCTTCTTTTTACTCTCTGGGATGTGATATGATGTCAGTTTTATTTAATTAAACCTGCGTGATTCTCTCTATTGCAGTATCCAGATATTCTTTATCGATCTCAAATCCCACAAATGAGATCCCAAGGCGCATTGCCGCAACTGCAGTAGAGCCGATGCCATTGAATGGGTCGATCACTAATTTTGCGCTGCCATGTAACCTGATGCACATATCTGGAAGCTTGACAGGAAATGTTGCCGGGTGTGGACGCTGCTTGCTTCTGCTTTGTATAGTTTGATAAGGTATGAACCAAATGTTGCCTCTATCCCGTTTGTCTTTCTTGTTGGCTGCCTTCCACCGCTCTATATTTGTCTTATCTTGGTATGATATCCCAGCAGCCAGCTTGTCAAGATGCACATCTCCATACTTTGTAAAGTGAAAGATATACTCATGACAGTCATTGAGGAACCTCTTACTCACTATCGGCTTGAAGTGACCGACTGCAATATCGCCAGAAATGTTTGGGTAATTACCGACTTGAGCTTTGTTTATTGCTATCGATTTGACCCAATGGATGACATTTTGTAGAACGAAGTACTTTCTCAGAACATACGCTACATCCCATGCTATCCACGGGTCCTTTGGCTTATTTCCTATGTTTAGGAAAAAAGAGCCGTCATCTGTAAGGGCCTGCTTGATTGCAATGCCTACCTCTTCTATCCATGCCAAGTATTTCTCACGAGGTAGCTCATCCTTGTACGAGGTATAGCCTGTACCGATGTTATAAGGAGGCGACGTGACAACTACATCAGCTGATTTTTCTTTGACGTTTTCCTTCAATCCTGTTATGCAGTCCTTGAGGTAAAAGGTGGTAGTACAATTGCCTTTTCGCAGGAGTCTATAAGGCACATCTTGATTCTGCAATTAGGAAAGAAGACCCGCAGTCCCGCATTTATCTTTTCATCTTATACTGAGTATCTAAGTGATGATGTGATGATGTGGCGGTATATTCTACTTCACAGCAAGACCTTGGCTGCTTAATAGAGAGATAGTATTTGACATTTTGAAGTATGATATGTAATGAGAGAAATATACTATATACTGATAACTGCAGAAGGCAGTGCTCTATTGCGTATAGCCTGGAATAGAATAGTCGAGTGCTGTACCCTGCCTTTTCTGAAATGATGACGATAATAACGATTATTACAACATTGTTATTGCAAAAAATCTGCTAGTCGTGTTATTATGCCAGTTGTTGGATGTTGCTATAGTATTTTTTATTTCTAGCGAGTCTGTCGATTAATAAGGCTCCAAGAATCCCCATTGCAGCTGTCGGAATAACTACAAGGGGAAATACATTTTGTATCATCTCAAAGTATATTTGCGCAATCATGCTTGGCCAGACCACCTTGCTCCCAAATACTTCATTGTAGGTGTATGTTATCAGTGGATAGTACAGCATAAAGAACGCAAGGCTGACAATTGTGCCTGCAGCGTACACAGAAAACCTTGATCTGGAAAATGCAACCAGCGCATCTGCAGCCACGATCGGGATTATGCTTGATATATAGAATGGGATGGTGGGGATAAGTGCGCTGTTTGGGATAATTGAAGTCAATACGCCTATTATAATAAAAGCAGCACCAGCCATAGAGAGCACACCAAACCGTTTGCCGGAAAGAGCTGATGAGCCTATTAGACATGCGGATATCAGGAATGGGAAGGCAAGCGTAGCAACAACCACTCCAAGAGTAGGGTGAGGAT
The DNA here is from genome assembly GCA_035253605.1 of Nitrososphaera sp. Taxonomy (GTDB): domain Archaea; phylum Thermoproteota; class Nitrososphaeria; order Nitrososphaerales; family Nitrososphaeraceae; genus Nitrososphaera. The sequence continues at coordinate 4,936 of DATFBV010000152.1, read as the reverse complement.
TAAAGTTAAAGTATTCGGTCTCTGAGAACGGCAGAGAAAACATATCGATCATACCTGATGCCCCAAGCCATATTGGCAATATTGCAATAACAATCAGGACCGAGGGTAACCTTTTAGTACTTTGAGCTAAGCCTGCAAGCGCGCCAGCACTACCCACTACCATGCCACTTACAAGTACAAAATGGGGTGGACTGAATAGGCCATCAAGCCCAAATGCTGAGTGCCATCCAAAGTCCACTGGTGCAGCGCTTATCAGCATCACCACACCGGCTATGACCAGCTTCACCGGCCAAATCATCCTGCCAACAGCACTACTCCTAGATTTTGAAGCGGAGAATACCAGAACTGTACCTATAACCGCAGAAGCCGCACCCGAGTAGAGTACAGCATGAGGAGGTGCAAAGAAAGTTTCAGGCTTGTTGAGCAAGTGGTTTGTGATATCCCAGCTCCCACCTGCAGCAGCTAACAGCATACCAAGGCTCACAAGCACATAGCCTGCAAAGAGCTTGCGGCCAAGACCATATACTTCAGGGTATTCTTGATACCGGAAGTAGTTCAATACTCATTTTTAGCAGATTCAATAATTAAGGCTTTGTCACTTGCACTGAATATGTTTCAACAAACTCTCTCTGTTGATCAAGGGTGCCGTCCTGTGGGTAATGCGCTTGTTCCCAAGTATGTGGCAACGCGACAGATTTAATAAAAACCACAAACCTTCCTTCCGTCTTTGGTATTACCTCTATGTTTGCGGTGTAGGTCTTGCCCGCTTCCCATGGCCTGCTGAAAGCTTCAATTGAAGCATATTGCGCTAATACAGAAGAGTCTATATCGGAATATTCAGAGCTCAAAAGCTCGCCAGGTGCTATCAATATCGGACTCTGATCAAAATCATGTCTCAGTGTCTTGATGTTGTCGGTTGTCGTAAGGTTTGGAAATCCTACAGACACAATCTGCATGTCGGCATCCTCGCCATTATTTGTCCCCGTAACAGAGATAGTAAGTGCCTGACCTAAAGCAATATCAGGTGCAGATAGGCTCACATCCGTCACAATTGCTTGAGGTCTTCGAGCCTCTATCGATTGGTACGACTGAGGGAAAACATAAAGCGAGAGTGAGAAATATACCACTAGTGCAACTGCAACTGCAACAATAAGAATGATCGCCTTTAACAATGTGTGAAGATAAAATCACACTATTGATCTTTTATTCCTTAGCACCACGCAAATCACATAGAGACATAGTCATACATAGACATTTAGAGAGAGACGCACGCACAGACAATGATACAAAAAAATATCAGAAGTGCAAGTATGCAGAAATTCGTTCAAAAATGCAGATGCTGCAATACTACTACTTCTTCTTGATGTTGCATGACTAGGTGTAGGGATATGGCGCAGTTAAGAAGAAGATGTCAGTCTCCCTTGCTCTCTGCCGTTTGTATACAAATATGTGTTTTCATATGAGTTAATGTGCATACACAGGCGCACTGCAAAACACAGATAGCATCACTTATAGTAGCAGGCTAACGGCTCTTTAAATGCGACTGACGCTCATAGATCCTTTGCACCTTTTCCAAGGTATCAATATCATGTACAGTCTTGTCAGTCCGGATGTACTTTATTCTTGGGAAGCGAAGTGCAAACCCACTGTTATGCCTATCACTTTTCTGTATACTATCAAACGCAATCTCAAGTACAATCTCGGGTCTGACGACTAGTCTATAACCCTCATCTTTTACTGTTATTGACCGTAGCTTGTTAGTCATCTTGGCGATCTCTGCATCTGTCAGACCAGAGTATGCCTTGCCTATTGTCTTAAGCGCGCCACTATCCTGCCCATCTCGAACCGCAAAAGTATAATCAGATAGTGTTCCAGCACGCTTACCATGACCATATTCTGCAATGACAATTACGGCATCGACAGTGTCAAGTTCATATTTTAGTTTAGTCCAATGCCTGCCACGCTTGCCGGGATGGTACTGGGATTCAAGTTCCTTTATCACCAATCCTTCATGTCCCGCATCCCTGCTTTCTTTAAATGCGCAGGCTATCTGCTGAGCTGTTGACACAATCCTATAACCAAGGTCGATTATGGGCTCTCCAAATCTAATCTGTGAGAGCAATCTCTTGCGTTCAGCAAGCGGTCTGCCAATGAGCGGTTGCCCATCAAGGTACATGATATCATAAGGGACATATACTACCGGGATCTCTGCCATCAGACGGTCTGTAACTGCTTTTCTCCTGAGCCTCTTTTGCAATTCTTGGAAATGTAGAGGCCTGCCACCTCTGTAGGCAAGCACTTCACCATCCAGAATGAAGTCTGCTTGCAGCATAGACACAGCAGATACAATCTCTGGGAAAGAGGTAGCAACATCTTCTAGCTTCCTTGAGAACATTTTGATCTTGTCTCCGAATTTGTGAAGTTGTACCCTTATACCGTCATACTTGAACTCACAAAGAACTGATTTGTTATAATACTGCTCGATCTCTTCTGCACTAAACATCACATCGGCTAGCATGAAACTCAGAGGAGCAAGTGGTTTCATTATTGCAGTCGACAAAGCATCCTTTTTTGCAAGCAATGCTACATATGCAATATCGCCTGACAGTAGCATCGCCTGCCGAATTGCCTGCACATCTCGTCCAAACGCCTTAGCAATAGCAAGCTCGACCAAGCCCTCTACTACACCGACGCGGAGCTCGCCGGTTGCTATCTTGATTAAATATTTTGCTTCAAGCGGAGAGGAGTTGATGAGAAGTCCAGTCAGGATCTTCCTTTTTGCCTCTGCTGCACCAGAGCCAACTGCATCAGCGATCTTTCTCAGCTGGTCATGCACATCTGGTAGTAACAACTGCTGGGCCACAAGTGGGCCTTGCTGTCTCTTGGAAACTACATATTCAGCAAGAGCGCCTATATCTCCATGCTTTAAGTAGATCTTTTGTATCTCTTCTGGCTCCAGATGTGCAATTTCTGAAAGCGACCGCATTATCGTATTAAAACCTACATTGAGTGTAAGACCAGAGCCCTTAGGAAAGATGGCGCCAGACATAAAAAGTACAGCTACTGCAAGCGAGGTGTCGCCGCCGTCATCCTGGCCTTTCAGCTTGACCAAGTATTCTGCGATGGTGGCCACCTTGGCATTTTTGCTTGCAGTATGGCGAACCTCCTCACAAATATCGACAAAGTGAGAAAATTCGCTTGCATGCATTTTGCATATATCAAATCTTCAACTCTGCTTAAATATATTGGCAAAATATCGAAATACAACCTATGTGTGATTTTTTGTGTGCCTAAGGCATCGTCTGTTCTGGTTATTGCAGTTGCAATCGCAACACTTATCCCAGTTTCAATTGGGCTGTCTGGCTTGGGGCCTGAAATAAAGATAGGTGGTAGGCAAACTGTCGGGATCTATAACAATGCTGACAGCAGCATACAAGATGCACAAGGTGATGTGATGCCAGTATACCAGCAGGTTGGGACAGAAGAGATCCCTCAAGTGAGAGACTACCACGACATCTTGAGAGCCAGCGTGCAAAAGCGAGGAGAGGTATTCTTTTTCACAGTAGCGCTTGCAGGCAATCCAAATGACAATGATATGTATGAAACACAGTATCGGTGGCATATCATCACCACCAGTCCGATAACTAATAGAGAGCAACAATATGTGATTCGGTTCCAAAATTCTGCTTTTAGCGGTAGCAACTCTACTACTATGCAAGGGTGGTATTTTGCAGTATTCGATAGGACTGTCGGAAGGTTCATTGTTCCACCTACGAGTATACCTGATATGCCAGAGGATAGAGTTGAGTTTCCTATAGAGGACTTTTATATTGGGAACCCTCAATCATTTTCCTACTGGGTAGACGTGTCAGTAAGGGTCAACGCTACTTTCGGGCAACCAAACTACATAATGGACTATGCGCCGTAATTACAGAAGGCTGGACGATGCTACTGTCTCTCCGCTACTGTAATGTCCCTTTCTAGTTCGAAGCTTTCACCTGATATCTCATCAGTCACAGAATATGTTATGACATAGCTACCTACCGGCAAAGGCTGAACTTCAGGTGTAAGCGTAAGCGTCAAGTACATCTCAGTATTGGGTCTATGAGAAGTGATGTTTCTCAAGCTCTGTTCGTCCTCTATTAGCTGAAGCTCAAGCTCAGTGCCATTTGCAGCAGCTATTTTATAATCAGATGTCATATTCATCAGGTAAAGCAGTGTATTATTATTGCTGCCGCGTTCGTCCATAACCTGCTTATGGGCAAAGCCCACCGGTTCTACATAAAGTACGATTGTTTCACCTGGCGCAAAGATATTGCTTCGTTCTTCGTATACACCATAGCCCGCAGCAGAGAAGGGTTCGACAAAAGTGCTAAAGGTGGCATTAAACGCTGTCTGGTTCCAAACTGACAAGTATAGCTCCTTTGCATCCTCAATCGTCATATTATTATTCGTAGTAGCAGTTAAGTTAGTAGCGGCAGCGCCAATACTCGTACTCTTATTATTATTATTATTATCCGCAGTCATGTTTGCAACAGTCGTCGAGGTAGTAGTATCATTAGTATCATTATTGGTGTCTGGGGTGAGCAATGCAGTTAAATTGATGATTTGGTTCTGCCCTGCCACTGTGGTAGTACTACCAGCAATTGTAGAAGTAAAAGCGATTACTACTATTACGATGTCTAAAAATTTGTCGTACATTAGTAGAGGCATGCAAGCATGATTCTTAATTGATCTGATGGTATTGTATAGCAATTTCAGTTTTATCTATGAAAAAAATTTAGAGAATTAAAAGTACAAGATAATTCGAGGCGTTTGGCGATACTGCATCAACGACCTTGTTACAGCCTATGCCGTAAATTGCGATTTCTTGTATGATGCAGTTTTTGTCCGCCAAGCGCTAGAGTCTAGCCATAGTCTTTTTCACTACTTGTCC
>DATFBV010000151.1:0-16385 GCA_035253605.1 Nitrososphaera sp. | reverse complement strand
CCAATCTCATCTATCGGACTATTTTAAGATGGTTTTTCCCTTGAATCTTTGGCTCTGTTAGAAAATCACTCAGCTATTGAATTTCATAAATAGCTAATCGGAAGTCATAGATGATGTAAAATGCAATCTAATCTTTCAAATCATGAAACCGGCCGACTGACATTCACAAAGAAGGCAAATGCTAACTTTACTAACAAATTCAAACAAAGAATAATTGACATTTTCAAGTATTTTCCAGAGCTCCACAACGAGATCGTCTTAGTCGGTTGGATAGCACCGCATGGTTGGGCTAGAGGGAGTTGTTGGTGTTCCAAAGCCAGTACAAGTAAGCCACTGAAAATAAGTCTACAGCCTAATGAAAGGAACTTTACCATAGCCCATGAGTTTACACATCTGCTTCAAGCAAGAAAAAAAGAAGAACTTCAAATACCCAGTGGTGAAAGAGCTTGCGATATTTGGGCGTTAACTCGACTCCCGTTGGAGTTGATTGATGACCATCCCAGTTACATAGGCAACTACTTAATGCGAAAGCGCTGGGGTACTGTCAGGAAGAGAGTCAGAGAACTTGCGTTTTATGCCATTGAGTTCAGAAAGACCAAAAGGCAATACATAGTATGGTTTGAAGCGGAAGTAAGAAAGTTAGAAAAATAAGTCCTTAAAATAATATGAATAGGATTACTAGATCCATTCTTTTATCAATCAACTAATAAACGCATGAGCTGCAACAAAGAGTGAGAAAAATTGCCATTCTCTGAGAGCCTTGTTTAGAAGTTACTTGTAACATAAGTCTCTGCTCTATCTTTCACCTTGTCTAATTGAAATTTTCTCTCCTTTTTAATCTGTAAGACACCTGGTTTTCAGGTAGCTTGCTAAATGTATTCTTGATAAGAATGTCCTAGCCTGGACCTTCTCTAGCACGTGCAGACATGCGCAAAAAAGGAGTTATCTGGTTTAATAGTTCATTGATTGATAGCGGCTTTTTTATGATATTTTTAACGCCCTCCATGGAAGGAAACACGCTCTTGAACTCGTCAGGTTGGATCTCAAAAGCAGAAAGAAAGCATACTGCAACTGTCAGGTCTTTCTTTTTCATTTCTCTATACAATTGAAAACCAGTCATATATGGCATACGGATGTCTAGGATTGCCAGATCATATGCGCCTGGTTTAAAAGATTCCAAGGCTTCCTGTGGGGAGGTGTAAGCATGGACCTGCAAGCCCTTAACTTTAAGTCCTCGCATTAAAACCTCAACTATGTCAGGATCATCATCAACCAATAGTATTCTGTACTTGTTAGATTCGAATTCATTACTGGGATATGGAATTCTCACATCCAAATGATGTAAATACTATCAAGCATTTAAATTTTTGAAGGAATTGCCCACATTGTACAATAAAAATAAATAATAATATACAAAATCAAGTCAGCAAACCGATTAACTTGAATCTTGTTCATAACTGTTTCAAATTACGGTTTCGGTAGTGTAAATAGAGAAGCTAGAGAACTTGTATGATGCAGACAATTGACCGTAAAGAAGGAAGTTAAGCGATAGTGACAGTATTATGGTCGGCTCATAGACACGATACCTATAATAAGGAAAGCTCTTATTGTTCAACAATACCGTCGAAGAAAACTTGCGAGTTCCACTTCTAGCGTTCTACCCATGATCAACCTCCTTGTGTGAATTGTTTTATGTTTATGCTTTTTCTGAAATAGCGAATGACAGCAATGCCAAAACAACACTAACAACAATAATGACAAGGGTTTATCATCCTATTATTCAATAAAGACACACTGTGGAAGTATGGGAGCGTCTCCGATTCTGCTACCTTCATATGCATTGTTGTAAACATGTACTGGATGAAGTATACATGAAAGCATTAGATTTGATGTCTGTAGATATCATAGCCGCTACAGAAAATGTAAGTGCAATAGAAGTTGCAACGAGAATAGTTCTAAGCGCAATAAATGGCATGCCCATAATTAGCAAAGATGACGGCAAACTACTAGGAGTAGTTACTACAATCGATATCCTGCGTGCTATAAGAAATGGCGGGGATTTGACTAGAATAATTGCAAAGGAGATAATGTCTCCGCACCCACTTTCAGTCAAGGAAGATACAGATGTAAATGAAATAATTGATATAATGGATAAAAATGGCATAATGATGCTTCCAGTTGTTGAAAATGATGGTAGCAGGCTAATAGGCCTGTGCTCGCGATCAGATGTCCTAAAGGAAATTCTAAATGAAAGATTTGTCACTATAGGCATGACAAGGACAGTAACGAGAACGATAGGAGAAAGTGCTTAACAATTTCTAGCCCTATTTTATGAAACCAACAAGTTGCTTGTAGTACCGGATGGCAATAAGGCATGTGATAATCTTCAAATGCAAAACCACAATATCAGGAGGTGACAGCACATAAATAACGATAGTAATGATAAGAAGATTTTTGCATGTGGATGCATAGTAGAGTGGAGATTAGACAAGATCAAGCTTACTGATTGTATTGTACATTCAGACATAGAAGAAGGAATAGAAGCACCCGATAGGGTAGCCAACCATAACTGTTTGATATCTTGCCTTAGCGGGCTTCTCCAAAGACACGAGAATAGAGGATCAACAGTTTAATTTTTAAAAGAAACCGACAAATTGATTGTTTACAATGAGCGAGGCCGCTCCGTCAATAGGTCAGGATCATGATCTTCATTTCTAAGATGTGTATATGACCCCTCATCATATCCTGCCCCGTCTTAAGATACCCATCTTAAAACTCTTTCTTGCCGTTATTTGCCATGATTAAGAAAGAAAGCGAGTAAGCCATTTACTTGCAAGCTGTGCTACCAGCTCAAGTTTACCTGGTTCTTCAAATAAATGGGTTGCCTCAGGAATAATGACGAGTTCTTTTTCGCCTTTCTGTGCACACAGCTGTTGTAGTTTGTCAAATGCTTCTTGATTCATTTGTATTACAGGTGCATCATAACCACCTACAATGAGGAGAGTTGGCGCTTTGACCTGATTCAAGTATGATTCAGCTAAATCTGGTCTCCCTCCACGGGAAACAACTGCTTTGATTATGTGTGACCTTTTGGCTGCAGCAGATAATGCAGCTGCCGCTCCCGTGCTGGCTCCAAAGTATGCTATATTGAGACTATTAATAGCAGGACGATTGTGAACTAGCCAGTCTGTTACAGCCACCAGCCTATTAGTGAGCAATCCTATGTCAAATCTTAGATGGCGTGTTTCCTCATCAATTACCTCTTCCTCTTCTGTAAGTAAGTCAAAAAGCAAGGTGCCTAGACCACTATCCTGTAATACTTTGGCGACATATCTATTTCTTCGACTGTGTCTCCCGCTTCCACTTCCATGCGCAAATAGGACTATTCCTGGCGATCCCTCCACAATACTCAAGTCCCCTGAAAGCGACACAGAACCTATGGGAATTTGAATAAACTGCTCTTTTTTACTCTTGTTTGCCATCTCACTCTACCTCTCCTTACGGCAGATGAGGATATGCTGCCCTAGAAGAAAAAACCTTCTAATCTAACTCCGGACATAGGATGGTTGCCACACCACAGGAGTATCTGTAACTAGTATTATACACTCTCTTAGGGCACCACATGGTCACAAGCCATACACAAGTACAAAAACGCCCGTCAAAGGATAAAGCATTGGTTCTTTCTTTCATCCGCCTAGCTGACCGTCCAAACCGTCTGAACCGTAAAGGTAATGGATAGCCGCCTTTAGTGCGGCTATTCTTTTTACTGCAAATTAGACAAAAAGTATTTTTATTGTCTTCCGGGGTCCTCAAGCTTAAAAAATTTTCTGTAAGTAAAAAAGGTATTTGTTACATTTGCAGATGATCCGTATACCTTAAGTAGTGTTTATGCAAAGATACTATGCAAGGTGATTCAGAGAAATGCAGGACGAGCCAGAAAAGAAATCAGATAGAGCAAGGTTGGCCGCAACAAAATGGCTGCCAATGAGTGCAATTGGTGCTGCTATCCCTTTTGTTATCGGGGTCATAATGCAACTTCCAGTACAACAGGTCCTAGTAGCAGCAGCGCTGACAAGTACGCTAGTATTTAGTGGTCTGTGGATGCAGTCGTATGGAAGGGAAAGACAATACAGGTCTGCGGCCTAACAATTTTTTTCTGTCAGATTTGACATGGTCATTATTATTACAATCAAGGGTAGAATGTGCATGACACAGCTAAATTTGGTGTGGCCACCTACTTAGCTTGAGATTTTTGGAACATGACGGATTTTCTTTCACTCTTGCTTTAGAGCTGCTTGCTGTTTAGCATGAATGTTATGTGGTCAACATTTCAACTACCAAACATTTGAGTAGAGTCTTGAGGATAATCTATTTTAGATATTGCGTTGAGCTTGCATTCTTCAAGCTCAACTGAAGTCTTCAATGCCTTGGAGGCTCAAACGCCTATTAGAACCTGTAATAGGGTCTTCGGAGATAATGAATAAGAGCTGATATAGATTGTTTCAACTTTATTGTCACAAGAAATAAAAGAATAATTAGGAAGATATTCTAAGAATTTCATGCAAGTATGCAGGATTCTTTTAATATCGCATCAATGAAATTAAGTTTGGCTGACCATGGATGGCAGGGTAAAAAAAGCAGTACTTGCCAAAATAGAAGAAACAATATCAAACACTAATGAAATTTCAAAGATCCAACAGACTTTGTTACCCCACATTCCTGTAACCAGCCTAGAAGATTTCGTGTTTGGTATCGCCATAGGGCGCATTTACAACTCCTTCCACTACCAGACGAGGCGGGCGCTAAAGCGCAATGCCACTAATGAAGAGTTTGCAGAATTTCTTGATATTTTGGCTAAGAGAGCCGATGCAGTTAAAAAAGCAATAAAACAACAACAACAGCAATAGCATTCCTCTAGCGCGCGAATTTTATGGTATCTAAGAAGCCTGCAAACAACACGCAGAAAAATTGGATATGGCAGGAAAAAGAACTTAATTTATGATCATTACGGGAAAGAGCTTTAGTCGTGTACAGTGTTAAGTTGCATTTTTTTGCTTTCAGAAGACAACCCAAAGATTATAACTACAAAGTCTATGATACAGCTTGCAGAGATGGATATAACGTTAGGCAAAGCCTATTACAACCTGTCAGTTCCGTCACTGGTTGAAGTCATAATTAAAAGAAAAGAAGGCATGCTTTCGTCAACTGGTGCTCTTTCTGTCAGAACAGGCAAGTTCACTGGCAGGTCACCAGACGACAGGTATATAGTTGATGATGAAGAAACACACAATACCATCGACTGGGGCAAAGTCAACCACCCAATCTCTGAGAACAATTTCGAAAAGATCTTGCGCATGATGAAGAAACATGTGGAGGATAAGGAAGTGTTTATCTTCGATGGCTTTGTGGGGGCGAATCCGGAGAACAGGCTGCCCATAAGGATCATTAACAACAGGGCTTGGCATAATCTCTTTGCTCGGCAGCTATTCATTAGGCCTCAGCCAGGTGAACTAGACATGCACGCACCCGAGTTCACTTTACTCTCCTGTGACGACTTTGCCGCTAAACCAGAAGAAATGGGCACGAGAACTGAGACCTTTATCATTATAAACTTTAAGAAAAAGTTAGTCCTGATTGGATCGACTTCGTATGCTGGTGAGATCAAGAAGGCTATGTTTTCCATTATGAATTTTATCTTGCCAAAGAAAGGCGTATTTCCAATGCACTGCTCCGCTAATGTGGGAAAGAGCGGCGATACTGCTTTATTCTTTGGACTATCTGGCACTGGCAAGACTACCCTTTCCGCTGATTCAAATCGAAGACTAGTAGGCGACGACGAGCACGGATGGTCCGACGATGGTATTTTCAACTTTGAAGGCGGCTGTTATGCCAAATGCATTAACCTCGATAAGGAGAGCGAACCACAAATCTGGAGCGCAATCCGTTTTGGCTCTGTCATGGAAAATGTTGTAATGCATGACGGCGCAAGGGAACCCGATTTTGACAATGGAAGCCTTACTGAAAATACTCGAGTTGCATATCCCATTGACTATATCAATGGAGCAGTGATTCCAAGCATTGCAGGACATCCAAAGGTAATTGTGTTCCTTACAGCAGACGCCTTTGGAGTCATGCCTCCAATAGCGAAGCTGACAAAACAAGGTGCAATGTATCACTTTATGTCTGGTTATACGAGTAAGCTAGCTGGAACAGAACGCGGTATCACTGAGCCAAAGGAGACATTTTCGCATTGCTTTGGAGCTCCATTTATGCCCCTTCATGCATCCAAATATGCCCAGATGCTTGGAAAAAAAATAACAGACCATGGAACAAGAGTTTACCTGATCAATACTGGGTGGACAGGAGGGCCATATGGTCTAGGCAAGAGGATGAACCTGACATATACAAGAGCGATGGTGACTGCAGCGATCAAAGGTGAGATCGAGAAAGTGACTACGAAGCATCATGAAATATTCAACCTTGACATGCCCACATCATGTTCTGGCGTCCCTAATGAAGTGCTCGACCCAAGAAACACTTGGTCTGACAAGGAAAAGTATGATGCGGCAGCAAGGCGACTTGCGGCTCTCTTTGTCAAGAACTTTAAAAAATTTGGCAGTATCCCAAAGGAGATAGTGAAAGCAGGTCCGAAAGTTTAGAAAAAAGATGGTAGCCCGGAGCAGATTCGAACTGCTGTCTCCAGGTTTCTTTTCTCTCTCTATCTTTGCGAGATCCAGAGCCTGGAATCCCTAGCCCTCAACCTTGGAGATTGGCCACTAGATTCGGCACCCAATTTTTGTCGGGTTCGACCGGGCTAACACGAGCTACATCAAGTCGGCTCTTCGATCGGATATTTTAACGCTTAGTATAGATTTCCCTGGTAACAAGGCCGTATTCAAGGTCGGCCTTTTTCCTCATGTAGGGGATGAGCCGGTAATGTATGGAGTACATAGTCTTGCTTCTGACAATGATGCCCTTTACGAGCAATGACACAAAACCTCCAGCTACTTTTGAAGGCGAGACGCCGGTTCTCTTGCAAAATGAGTCTCTTTTTGCATGGTATTCCTTTAATGTAAAGTAAGACCTGTTCATGTCTAAGACAAGGGGCCAAACGACATTTTCCCAGACCATCCTTCGGTTCTCAGTAGAAGATGCATGTTTGCCCTTTACCCTGCCAATCGCGGCCTGCTGCTGCTCGTCTTTCATGGGTCGTGGCTGCTGATGGCTGAGCAAATTGAGAGTACGTTTAAACCCCCGGTTTTATAACCTTATAACATAGTGAGGCACGACAACAACCTCGTCAAGGACGCACTTGACCTCCTTGAGAGAAAATGGAAAATAGATCGTAGGTTATATGATTTTCAAAGCGGAGAGTATGAGGGAGAAGTATCTGACACATCAGTTAATGTCGGAGGCATCACTTTCCATATACCATTGTTGTCAAAGGATGGTCTCTACATCTTGTGGCAGTGTCTATGGCCTGATTGTCACAATTGCTGCGAGCGGCAGGGCAGACTGCCTTTGACAAAGGATGACATAGGCAGAATAGCAAAAAAGGTAGGCTATAGCTCAAAGGCCGAATTTGTTAGGAATGAGACAACTATCTCTAGCTGGCAAGAGCAGGAAGCATTCGGAAATGTCATAACAACGTTGAGTATGCTCTCGCTTAAAAGGAAAAAGGACGAGAAGCCTGAGGAAGATGGGACGCCGCTTCGCTGCAGGTTCCTAGATGACCAGGGCTATTGCGGTATTCACCCTGACAAGCCAGGTGTTTGCTGGCTTTACCCATTTGCATCGTGGATTGAAGCTGATGGAAGGGGGCAGCCTGCAGTACATGCCACCTTTCAGTTTACAGGAGACTGTCCCGGCTTCTACCTTGACGGATCGATAGATAGTATGATGCCGGTACTACGTGAATATTCAACTAAAATTTATAACTACAATATGGCAGTTAGTAGAACTACTCGCGAGAGCTATGGCTTTGTAAATTTCATAGATTTGCGGAAGGGCTAGCTATCTGTTGTGCCCAATTACATAAATGTAATAAAGAGAGGGCGGCTGATTAGGATTACAGCTAAAAAATTCTAGTTGACGTACCCACTCTTATTCTGTGAGGGCTGCCTCGCATATAATGAAGATATAGCACCAAATATTTGCCTGCATAAGAGACTATAGTAGAACGAGCATGCTATACTAGTTCAAGCTCATCAAAAAAGATAAAAAAGATATAGGATCACCTTTGGAGGGCCTGCTGAAAGTTCCTCTTTACTTGATCCCAGTTGACCACATTCCACCAAGCTGCCACGTAGTCCGCTCGGCGGTTCTGGTATTTGAGATAATATGCATGTTCCCATACATCAAGACCTACAAGTGGGACAACCTTTTCTGTCCTCCACTTAGTCCAAGGGCTTGTCTGGTTCGGCATAGTTATGAATTGTACAGCATTTGTATTCTGGTTGTATACGAGCCAGCCCCAACCGCTTCCCTGTATTGCTACAGTGTCCTTTGAGAATTTGTCTTTAAAGTCGTTGAAGCTGCCAAATGTCTTATTGATTGCATCTGAGAGTTCAGCGTCTGGCTCTCCACCACCGCCATTTTTCATACTGTTCCAGAATAGTGCGTGATTGTTATAACCCCCACCATGGAAGTTTACGGCACCTCTAGCGTTCTCCGGAATCGAATCAATGTTCTTTAAAATTTCAACAATATCATTCTTATTCTGCCATTCTGGACCAAGATTGCTAAGCGCTTTGTTCAGACCATCCGTGTAGGCCTGGTGATGCTTCGTATGATGAATTTCCATGGTTCTTGCATCAATGTGTGGTTCAAGCGAGTCGTACGAGTAAGGTAATGGAGGAAGAGTAAAGTTAGCCATATTGAGAAAGGTATGAAGGAGAGTATATATTGTTTTTTCATACAAAAACCTACTGCTATCCGCTTGGCTGCGGCATGACAGTCGACAATGAAATAGCGTGATCATCTATCATAGTCCCAACGCTTCCACTTATGCTCTTGATTTCTATTTGCAACTTGGCAAGCTCTTGGGTAGACAGACCATATTTTTCTGCCAGGACCTCTTTGACCTTTATTTCTGGATCAGAAATTTCATTTATGCTAGAAGGCAGAGTGATATCCAGAGTCTTGTTGATAATTTCTAATGGTATCCTACCACTCGTATCGTTTACAATTGCAAAGGTGAGCTTGTCGACAAGCACTTCACGGGGAAGCTCATCAAGTGCATTAGCTGTATAGAAAGCCTGCACCTCAAGCAAGTTGTTCGTGTCTTCAAAATTGCGACCAAGGACCTGTGTTCCATCCGATAGCGACGCTAAAAGCCCCGGTTCAAGAGGTAGATTGATTATGACAAATCCCTCGACAAACCTCTCATCATTGCCAATGATGTTTTGCAGGTCTTTGCACACAATATTGGTAGAGGTCTGGGGCTCAAGCATCCTTATTATCGAATTCGTATTTCTGCTGTTGTTTGCTGTGATGCTCCATTGGATTTGTGTTGCGAAGTCTTGTTTGTTTAAGATTCCAATGTCAGTATCATAGTGACCTGGTCTTAATGGTCCTTCATCTCCTGAAATTGTACCGCACTCAAATTTTACATAGTAAGTAATGTTTCTTATCTGAGCGGTTCGATTTTGAACCTCTTGTTGTTTTTGCTGCTGTTGTTGTTCGCTTTCTTGCCAGGCTATATTATTGAATATAGCAACTCCATTTTTGCTTTGATTCATTATCTGAACTGTTTTGGAAGGCTTGTCCGTCTCATATTGTGAAGAGGCTTCGGTCTGGGTTACGACGTAGCTGCCTTCTGGTAAACCAGAAACTTCTACAATGCCTGCTGCATTATTTTCATCAGCAGTGCTGTCATCGTGAATCGTATAATTGACAAAATTTCCAAAAGGATCTGGTGAAATGACGTATCTAGATTGATTATTAAGCGAGCCATCGGAAATAGAAATTATTGTAAGTTTTCCTGCATTAGAACTGTTCGTAGCAAAAATCGTCAAGAGATTCTGACTTTGCAGTGCCAAGAAAATGACAGAGATAGTGGCTGCTACTGCTATTATTGACGCTATCACAGCTACTCTGTGGCCTGACACACTTATTATCATGAAGACTTATGAGATAATTAAATCATAGGAGAGAGAATGTGATCCGATAAAAAACTCTTTGTTCTTAAGAATTAAATATACACACCAAGAAATCACTCATGTGAAGTTAGGCAGTCAAGAAGTTTCACGTTTTGCTTTCGCTGCATCTCTTGCAGTATTATCAATAATTGCAGCCACATTGTCTAATCAGGAGGCTTTTGGAGACGGCCTTACTTCTGAGACATTCAGCGCAACACTTGGCGACAGAAATGCTGAGTTGCTAGTACAAGTGAATCCTCCTATCCTTACAGATGCAAGCAGAAATGATGCATACATACTCTTTAGGCTATATGATGCGAATAACAACCAGACAATCCAATACACGACTTTTTTCGTTAGCGTAGAAAAAGGAGTTGGGGAAGATGCAGAGACTATAATGCCTCCTACTCTCTTTCATACGGAAAGCGGCCTGCTCAGGCTGAAGGTGCAGCCTGCAGAAGGAGAGCTACAGATCTTTGGGACGCAAGAGCAATTTCTTAACGCCTGGGTTGCAGACCCTGGTGGAACAGTTAACATCCAAGGCCCTCTCTTCCTAGAGGGCGGTCTCTATCATCTTAGGGTAGAGATCTTTGGTGTTGACAATATACGCAACATATTTGCAGATGAGAATATTCCCAAGTTTGATTCATGGCTCAGTGTAGGGGATGTCTTTACTCAAAGTATCGATTACCAAGGTCAGCCTTACGATACTACGATAATATCGTATTATGATAGAGTACGTAACTTTAGCTTTGATGGCAACGATCAGCAGTTCATATGGACAATGCCATTTGATTGGAACGTCTCAAGAATCGAAGATACAAACATCTTTGTACATGAGGAAGTAAAAATTCCAAAATCTCTTGCAGGAATAGGAGATACCACTTCATTTACTGCTACGGTAAACGGCAATCCGATATCCGGACGGATGCTTGCAGTTGATCCTTATTCCTCGCAGCAGGAGCTTACTCTCCACTATTTGATCAACAAGAATGACATTATCAATATGGCCAACCAGATCTCTCAAGGGGATTCTGATATGGTATTTACTCTTGCACCGGCTACCGGCCAGGTCGCGCAGACAACAGGGGAAATACTCACAGATACAGGAAACATCAATGTAGTACTTGAATGGGCTCCTGACCAGCTAAACGCAAATGCAGAATCAACGCTGACTTTGATTTTCCTTGATGGTTTCTCTGGACAAAGAATAGCAGATGATGTAAACTACAACCTGCGTGTTTTGGATAATAATGGCAGTCAAGTCCATAGCCAGACAGGCTTAGTTGCAGAGGGCGGAACTAGCATACAGACAATTGATTTTCCGGCAAACGAGAATTACCGTGTGGAGGTCGAAGTCACAGCCATTGCAAGAGATGGACAGCCAATAGACCAGACAAGAAACGGTATTGCAAGAGGTACTGTAGTTGTGCCAGAGTTTCAACCTAGCTCACTTGTTACAGCAGCTGCCGTTATAGGTATCAGCAGTGCAATTATAATCCTGCTGCGTAGATTTGTAAAAATAGTGCCAGGTTTAGGTCTGTAATGAACATCTTTTATGATAACCTATCAGAGAAACTGTATAGAGAAATGCCTGACACATTTCTTGCTACTAACAAGGTAATGCTCAATATAGAGCAGTTCCAAGCCGGACAAAGCTACGTCACTGCTAAAGTTGAGAATAAGTATGGTGATATTGTAAAGATAAATATTCAAGGTGGGACCGAGGGCATCGAACTACAGGAGACTCTATTCAATCTCAAGGAAAAATGGCCACGATTTGCATATATTATGACTACCATCAACGATACAGGCGAGCTGCTTGTCCGTAAGCTGCCAGTCAAGGGTATCAAAGACTGGCTTTTAGTATATGAAGACGATTTCTTTTTGCTAGCGGTAAAGGATGCGTATGATGAGTTGGACATTAGGGTCATTGATTAAGAAGAATAGTCTGGCGAAGCGCAGAGTTTCTCACCTGCTGCACTCCAACCAGACCGTTTGTTCCCCATCGGTTTGGTCGATGTAAAAATACTATGGCAAATTAAGGATTTAAATGTGATGATTATTCCAATTATTTAACTCAGGATTTAGCCAACTTCGAAGGTCAGATGGCCTGCCTCTGGATGATAATATAAGCACAGTACTCTAATTTCTAATTGCTGCCTATTGGATTGGCAAAACGATATCAACACCGACAACTTGTTGACAGGTTCTCCTTTCGAAAGTCCTGATATCTACCTGCGCAGTCCGATTCAACCCTAATGGGCACGACAGGTCTAATATGCACTATCCTGGCGAAACCCTGCATTTATACGATCTTTCACATTCAATTCGTATATTATGCATGCAATCTTTAGTTGATTTGGTCCTATTTCATCATAATCGCTAGATGATGGTAGGTACAGAGGAAAACTAAGGTAATTGAATCATCGGCCGCATAACAGAGTCTTAAAGCTCTGTTAAGGTGAGGTACAACTTTTAGTTTAAATTCGGCTGTAGCCATTTTAAGCGCTTGAAGATATTCTGATGGTGACGCTTATCAAAACCAAGACCATACACAAGAGAGAAAAACTTGTGCAAAGACATTCTCATGGAATTTTTGCTCAAATAAATTGGTATGTCTAGATCAAATAATCTTTCCAGAAATACCTTTAAATGACTATCAGCATTAGGCAATCCAGTAATGCCAGTTGTAGGTATTGATGATCTTGCTATCTATATACCCAAGCTTTACATCGATTACAAGGATTTTGCCGAAGCAAGGGGAATGGATCCATTAAAGCTCGAGTATGGTATAGGAATTAAGAAGATGGCTATTGCTGACACCAACCAGGATTCTGCTTGCATGGCCGCAAATGCCTGTATGAAGTTGATGCAGAAGAATCGCCTTCATCCAGAGGACATTGGAAGGCTTTATGTTGCAACTGAATCATCACTGGACGAATCAAAGGCAATGAATTCATTTGTTATTGGAATGTTAGAACAGATATACGGCGAGGGCTCATTTGAACACGCCGGCGGTATCGAATGTAAATTTGCTTGCGTAAGTGGATCTTATGCCTTATATGACAATGCAAACTGGATAAGGGCTGATGAAAACAATGGCAAGGCTGCCATCGTTGTAGTAAGCGACATAGCAAAGTATGATATTGGTTCCACCGGAGAATATACGCAAGGTGCAGGCGCAGTTGCTCTGCTGGTAAAAGAGGACCCGAGACTTTTAGCATTTGATCCAAAAGTTCCTTCGACAACGATCAAGAACGAATACGACTTTTATCGTCCATTTGGCAAAGAGACTCCTCTTGTGAACGGCAGCTACTCAAATTTACTATACCTGATATCGGTTAGAAAGGCATTTGATGCATACAAGGAAAAGGCTATCAAGACTGGGCTTATCAAGCTCGAGGAGGGCGAATCGATAACTGATCACATCGATTTTTTCGCAGTCCACCTTCCATATAGGAAGATGGGGGAGAAGGCACTTGCCTATCTGCTAAGACACGAGTGGCGCCATCTTCCAAGATGGAATCATGTTATCAAAGAGGTCGGGATGCCCGAGCCCCAGCCAAAGGATCCCCGTGGAACAATTGAGTCAATTCTTGCTGACACCGAATTCATGAAGGCTGACGAGCAATTTAGGCGAGCTTTCATGCAGACATCATTTTACAACGAGGTATACGAGAAAAAAATGGCTAGCTCGCTTGAAGCGTCTGCAATCATTGGTAATCTGTATACTGCTTCCATGTATATGGGCCTACGAAGTATGTTAGAGTTTGAGTTCAAGAAAGGGATAGACCTTGAAGAAAAGCGGATAGGCTTTGGATCTTACGGCAGCGGTAGTAGTGCAATGGTCTTTAGTGGGATAATACAATCACAATACAAGGAAATAGTAAGTAAAATGGACTTGGATGCAGAGATCGGCCCAAGACAAAAACTCACAATGGAAGAGTACGAGCGACTTCACAGGAATGAACGCGAGTTTAATGACTCAATTAACCAAGCCCACAAAGAGTTTGTGCTTGTCAAGGTAGGTGGCAATACCGCCGACAAGGCAGGGCTAAGAGAATACAACTACGTCAGCTAGTTGGCTATCTATTTAGCTAACTACCTTGAACTCTATTCCTTTTTGTTTTAGAAATTCTACCAACCGGCGGGCGTGTTTCTCATTTTCCAACTCAAGACTTAGATAAACACCAGCAGTCCCAGCAGGGATGTGAGCGCTCAGCCTGTCATGCTCGACTTCGACTATATTGACGCTTAGCTCTGCAATGCCATCTACCACGCCTTTTAGCGCACCAGGCTTATCAGGCAGTAAAATAAAAATTTTAAGCAATCTGCCCATCTGCATCAAACCCTTTGCCACGACTTGGCCCAAGAGATACATGTCTACATTTCCTCCTGATATGATAGTGGCGACTTTGTCCTTCTTGCTCCCTGGATAGGAGCTGCTGCCATTTGACAGAAGGTAGGCGAGGCTGGCTGCCCCTGCCGGTTCGGCCACCAATTTGGCGCGCTCCATCATAAGAAACATTGTCTTTACTATCGATGTGTCATCAACTAGGACGATATCTTCAATGTACTTGCTAAGTATTTCGTGCGTAAGCTCGCCTGGCTGTTTAACTGCAATGCCATCTGCTATGCTATAGCCACGCTTTGTACTCTGAAGTGAGCCTTTAGCAAGCGATTCTTTCATGGCAGGGAATGCCTTTGACTCAACGCCTATTATCCTGACATCTGGCTTTCTTGACTTGACAGCAATCGCGACACCTGCAGCAAGACCTCCACCGCCTACAGGCACGTATATTCTATCAACGTCTGGAAGATCTTCAACAAGCTCAAGGCCAATCGTGCCTTGGCCTGCGATGATGTCGGCATCGTCAAAAGCATGAATTATAGTCTTGCCCTCTGCCTTAGCAATTTCTTGTGTCGCCTCCCATGCTTCGTCGTAATCTGCGCCACGCCGAACTACCTTGGCGCCATAAGACCTTGTTGCTGCGACTTTGGCCGGCGATGCATTCTCCGGCATGACAATTGTACATGGAATCTTTTTTATCATAGCAGCATATGCTACCCCTTGGGCATGGTTGCCGGCAGATGCTGCAATTACCCCGTAACCTGACTGCTTCTCAGAAAGCCTGCTGATCTTTACAAACGCGCCCCGGGCTTTGAAAGACCCTGTCACTTGTAGGCATTCTAATTTGAGAAATAAGTTTGTGCCAGCAAGATCTGAGAAAGTTCTGGAAGTCTGAAGCGGAGTCTTTCTAACAGTCCCTGTCAACAATTTTTGCGCGTTTACAATATCTTCAATGGTTGGTATACGCTTTTTTTTGGGGGGGTCCCATATGCTGTCGTCATTCATTTATTTATGCAATGCTTCAGAGGAAGAGCCTTAATTATAACTTGTGCTGGCACAAAGTTTGGTAGCGCGGCAATTAGCAGTATAATAATAGTAGTAATAGGAGTAAACTGGCTTCTACATCTCTACCCTCCCTTTTTTGAGAACTGTCAATTTTATGTAATATTGCACGTTCATGGGTACCGGCATGTGTTCTCAAGTTTGCCAGAGGTTATACGTTATTGTATAATCTTGTAAGAGCTTTTGTCCAACACTTCAGCGTTTCACGAGGAAGACGATTACCAAAAATGAATAACAAGAAAAAACAGAAGAGTCCTAGTCCCATCATAATAGCAGGGTAATATTATTAGCGGCAAAATAGGACATTTATACAAGTCAAGATTATAGATGAACAGATGGTGGCCGACTAATATAAGATAATACCGCTCCGTTAGCCAACCTGGCCAAGACCAACTGTTAACTCTGTGCAAGTCCTTGTTGATTGTGTCTTTATCCACCTTATGTAAAACTAAGGTTCAAGATTAGTTGATATTTAAATTTTATTATATCGACTAGATTCTCTAAAAATTATATATGATTATTCTGAAGCATTATGAGAAGTTCTTAAAAGAATGAGATTATACCTAAATGTTTGGTGAGTAGTGTCAATCACATGCAGAGGGAGCAAACAGCAGTACTACTTGGAGCAGTCATTGCAGCTATTTCAGCGGGCTTTATCCCAAATATTACAATGAACGCGTCGGCCGCGATTGTAAATTGTGCGACGGTCCAACCTTGTACAGGAACAGACTCAAGCGACGCTATAAGTGGAACGGATAATGGAGAGACCATTTCCGGGCGGGGCGGTGGCGATGCTATAAACGCTAGAGGTGGTACCGATACCGTCAGTG
>DATFBV010000150.1:0-20692 GCA_035253605.1 Nitrososphaera sp. | reverse complement strand
TACCCACAGCAGGGGCACCAAAGGCCATCCCACTTTATAAATATCTCACATATCTGGCATCTCTTCTGGCCACTAGCATACCTGCCTGAGCCGACAGGCTTTTGAGCCTTGTGACGTATACATATACCTTTACAAGTCATTTTTCTTATCCCCTGGTAACAACGACTAACATACTAGAGGAGGCCTCATTAGCCTGAGTTAGTCATATACCAGCAGCAATTATACATCATATGTATTTAAGATTTATACAATTTCTTTACTTGAAAAATACTGAATTTTGCAAAATTTATATATTGTTTGTAGACTCTTTTTGCAAAAGATTTGAGCAAGATATAGTTCGAGTGTATTTATTTGCCATATATTTTGCAATCTCAGATACTGCTAACCTATATTTTTTGCAACAAAAGCGATACCTATCGTAGAATTTTGATAAAATGCTGGAAGCGCCATTTAAGTTAGAGCCAATGTTGGATCTTGAGAAAGTCATCTATAGGCTCCTTCCTGAGAAGCTTAATAAGCGAAAGAGCCTGCGGCACCGATAGCATTGGCTTCTTGAAATGGTTGTCGGTCCCTATCCTTGGGCATGCGACCTGCACAAAAGCATCTATACCTTTGAAAATCTGAATACGTTCTTCAGTTATCTCTGTCAATGCTATCATCTGGACTCTCTTGTCTAGCTTCTCAAACTCCTTTTTTAATTCAAGTGCTCGTATGTGGGCAAATTGCCCTTCCTTCAGGCCTATGACTATGCCTATCTTTTCGGCATCAAGAGCCTTATAGATTGACAGCACAGCTTTCTTTCTCATGCCTTGAGCAAATTCATTTACTTCAGTATATTCTTCAAAATATGGGTCGAGCATGAACGTAGGTTTTTCAGTAGACAAAGCCACGCTAGCAGAATGAAACATGCTTTGTCCTAGAAAAATGTAGGCATCGACCTGCTTTCGTATATTATAGGCCGGATAAAATTCGCAACCAAACACCTGCGCGTCCTGAAGCTGGCCTCTGCCTCTTCCAATTATGATATTGTAGCCATGATCTTCAAAAATCTTTTTCACGCTGTCAATTTTGTGAAGGTGTTGACTGTCGGTTACAAGCGAAAGTGTCTTGTACTTCCCTACAAGCTCTCTTGCACACTTTTCTGCCACGACATCAAAGCTGATGTCATCAAATGCATCTATCATCATGACCTTACGACCAAAAGTATCCATTGCAATGGTGTGGCCGATATTGAATAGAATATCTGCGGCCAACATGTCTGCAGCGTGCGTGTTAAGATCACATGAACCCCAACATGTATCACCTATGATATAGACTTGAATACCAAAGGTTTCAGCTATGTGGTCAGCTACATCTTGCAATTTTGGGATTAAAGCCTCCGGCCCATTTAGTGCAACTGACCTGGGTTTTTTATGCTCTATTGCTTCAAAAATCCTTTTCTCATCTATTCTGATTGTCATGTTTGCCGCTTTGTCACCCTTATTGCAAATTTTGGGCAGACTGCTTCGCATCCAAAGCAATAAATGCAGTCGCGCTCTCTTGCAGGTATAGCTTTCCTGTCAGCACCTACGCCATGCCAATCAAAAACATTAACAGGACACACTTCAATGCATGCGCCATCTCCTATGCATGAATCAAAATCGACTGCCACGTCAGTGCCATAAATCCCCAGCGTACTTGATGCATTTTTCCACACCTTAAGTGTATCATATGTTGTAGGAAACCTGCTTGCCTGAAATTTGGGATCGATAGGCACTATAAGACAAACCATTTTGACAAACTCAATTTAAATCATGCTATAAAAAAGATCGAGGAGGCAGCCTGCCGGTACCACCGTCGGCAAAAGGCCCCATTTCAGGCCTTGCAAGATCCACCACGTAGACGTGCCAGCAGGGTTATGACGCCTTAGGGTTGTTCCCTCCCGGACCTCACCCATTTCGGCGATTTGCGGTCGAGACTCCGCCTTCGCGTAGATCGCCGCTCATAACCATCCAGCACGGCATGATTTCATTTCAGCAAGGTCAGCGAGTACCTCCTGCCAGCGGATTTACCCGGCAGTTACTGATCCTGGCATAAAGCCGATTTCCAGTATGGGGCACGGCTGGCACCCCGATCCTCCCTGCCTCTATATACCCTTGGCAAAATGACTATATTTGCTTGTTGGATATTACAAGATACTTAACGTCCTGCACACTGAGCAGGTATCGCCTGTAGAAACACGTCCACATGTTGAACACTTCTTGGTTTCAGGACAAGACATGCTGTTACGGAGAACTTTCGAGATTTTCGTCATTGACTTGTAGGCATTGTATTTGATGCCCGGATGATCCTTCTCTAGTCTATTGAAAAATTCGCGCAAATCTGTGCGTATACTTTCATTCATATATGGACATTCTTCTGACTGAAATGGGATATTGCGCTGCAGGGCATAGAATGCGATCTCATATTCATAAATTTCGACAAAGGGCTTGACTTTTTTCATGCCATTTTGTGTGTATTGCACAGGCTCTGGATAAATCCAGCCTATCCGCTCTACGCCGCCTGCTAACAAGTTGATCATGAACGTCTGCAACTGATCGTCCATGTTATGTGCAGTCGCAATTACGTCCGCTTCTACTGTTTCTGCTGCAATGTCTATTGCACGTCGGCGGAATGTGCCACACATAGAACAAGATGATTTTTTTTGCGATGATCGCTGGATTATGGCCTGGTCCATGTCTATTCCAAAGAGTGATTGGTAGCTGAGGACCTTGCTTTCTATATGAAGCTGTGTGCAAAAGTCCTTTACTATCTGGAGTGATTCTTCACGATATCCATTGATGCCTTCATCTATTGTGACTGCGACTAATGCATTACCATTGTTTGGATGCTGATCAAAAAGCATCTTTAAGATATACAGTAGAGATAAGCTATCTTTGCCACCAGAAACTCCCACCGCAACCTTGTCACCATACTCTATCATTGAATATTTTGAAATCGTCTTTGCAGCCTTGCTTTCAATTGAGCGCAAGAAACATTTCTTACACAGGTATTCACCGGAATGTGCTCTGTGGTAGAGGCTCTCTTCTTTTTGGCACTTGGTACAGCAAGGCATATTTGGATCTTAGCAAACTCAAACAGTTATTAACCATTCGAGCACGAATCATTAATAAATCGAAGGATTGTACTCTTTTCGTGCTATTACCCTCAGAGTTACTGGACGAAGTCAACCTTCGGATATTAGATATCTTGAATCGAGATGCTTCCCGTCCATTTGTGGATATAGCAAAAGAACTTGAAATCTCCGATGCGACAGTACATATCCGTGTCAGGAGGCTTCTGGCAGCTGGCATCCTTCGTAAATTCACGATTTCAGCGGACAACGCGCTATTAGGATATGACCATCTTGCCTTCCTAGGAATAAATATTAACGAAGGTTCAGCCGATGAAGTAATAGCCACGCTATCACAGTTTGATGAAATACTAGAGTTACATGAAATGTATAGCCAGTTCGATCTGCTCTTGAAGATACGCACAAAAAGTCTCCAAGAGATGAGAGATATAATAGCCAACAGGATAGGAAGAATTCCTCAGATAAGGGAAGCGGAATTGATGACTGTTCTGAGAACTATCAAGGAAGAGCAGATGATTCCCTTAAAAAAAGATATTGCAGATGCTGTAAGTGCAGCTACTACATAGCTGGTGGTATTTACTTTTGCTGTTTGTCTTTTTTTGAAGATTGCCACCAGTCAAGGTATTCGTCATGATGCTTTCTGCGAGGGTCTTCGCTTGATCTCTTGGCCCTGTCGCGCAACTCGTCTATCTTTTCAGAGGAAGCAAAGAGCCCACAGCTTTTGCATATAAAGCTCTTGCTAGTTAGGTCGTACTTTAGCTCCCCTCCACATTCAGGACAAAAACTTGCCAATTACTAGCACTATTTCAGATACGCCAATAAAAGGTTTTCAAGTATGCTCAGCCAACCGAGGCATGAAAGAGTTCGCTTGTATTTAGTTTGTTTGGAGTGGAGTGGCTAGGAAAACCTACAAGTATTCTTCTCGCATCAGCCTCAACTCTTGCCTTTAACCCTTGCTTTAATGAAGACAAGGGTATTCTACTGGGTAGGTCGACAACCGGGATATTGGCTAGGGCACAACCAGAGGCCGTAATGATATCGGCTTTAGAACACACAACTGCATTTGGAGCATTCCCATGCTCTCTGAGAGAATAGATTGCATATGCACCCACACTACTTCCAATGGCATATGGAAGAATGAGGATCGATCCTTTGAGCGACTTGCCATGCAGCTCGTGCAATGGATCTGTTACCGTGCCGGTATTGGCATTGACCATTGCAAGAAAATTTATCGGCTGGAATGTGATCAGTGTTATTCCCTCGCCAGTACCCCCAACAATTCTGTGACAATTAGAAATTATCATCACTGCGTATATTCCTCAGCAATCGTCTTGATGTCTTTGAGAGCAACTTTTACCTTATTGGACTTGGATAGGTAGTATGCTCCCTTGACGCTGTTTGTAATCACTGCATCGTACCTGTCTTTAGTAACGTACGGTGTAAGACAAGTACACGAATCGCATCTAAAATCGGCTCCTGACTTTTCGATTTTTCTTGCTAGACCAACCTTCACCGCATTATTATAGATTGTCCGTGAACAAAAGATGACGCAGCGTCTTGTGAATTTTTTGGTTTCAGTAAGCATGGCAAGCAGCTTTAGTTCATTTATTCCGAGTTGAGGACTGCCGAGGGTAATAATGTCGGCACTATCGGTAGTGCTCAACTCGTCCATAACCGCCTGGGCCTCTTTTTTTCCAAAGATAATTTTTTCTTTTGCCTTCCCTCCAATAGTGAACATACCACAGGAACCTGATGTACCCATTGCTGCACAAAGTGCCTTTGCCTTTATGGTGTCTAGTTTGTCGACGCCATTGAGTGCGACAGAGCTGTCTCTGACTGCCTTGCCTGCAAAATAGCCCAAAAGCCCATAGTCAAGCTCAGTCCTGAAATCAAAGTCACTTTCAACTGCGATTTTGGGGTTTCTTGCCGCTTCGAGCCGCAGGTCAGAAAGCGGCGTCTTGCCAGTAACAGAGCTGGCCAGTGCTGAAAGTGCGCTTTCTTTGTTTGTCTTTAGTCCTAAAAGCGAGTTTGAAAATATCGCAGCATTGCTTTCTGCAAAACTAACGACTGTGCCTCTTTGTGGAACGTCAAAAACCTCATAAGGCGTGCATGTAAAAGATGGGGTGGCGCCCATTCGTTCATAAGAACCTGCTATATTTTCTTGTCGCTCTTGAAAACTGTGAGGGACATCCTCAGGTTTGCTCCTGTCATATCCCATCGGATTTATTGTAGTCTTTACTGCGAACTTGGCAGAAGCGCTGAACCTTTCTAGGAACCGCATCCCGCCATCTCCAATTGTGTTATAGTTCACGCCAGAGATATGGGCCCATTTTGTCCGGACAAGTTTTTTGGCGCCTGTGGCCTCGCCTATTGCAACTAAAATCCTGTATGCAGTAGCAAGTGCTTCCCCCCAATTGCCGTCAAGCGCTTTTTCCTCGTCCTTTTCAAGCTCCATCCATACATAATTAAGATCCAGTGTATAAGAACCATTACTTCTTCCAATAGTTATTGACTACAGAATTTCATGCTCATATGGACAAGGGAAAGAGAATTAGTAATTGCAGATTTAAATGAGCGAGTACATGTCTGTCCTCTGGGTAAACCGCACTTTCAAAAAGAGAAAAAGAATATCATCCTAGATTTTTAGCTCTTTTTTTAGCAATAATTGAAGCCGTCATGTAAAGTACGAATCCGGATGCTACAATTATTACACCGTAAAGTGATAACGCACCTCTTTCAAAGTATTGTCCAAATCCCACTAACAGGGCACCCATAATTAAGAGACCAATGCCTGCGCGTGCAGCGCCTGGCATCTGTATCTTCTTCTTTTTCGACAATGTTGCTGCTAAGATTTTAGGAGTAGATAACGTTATAGTTTTTATGGAATCCTTTGACAAGATAGAAACAAGACATGAAGGTAGCAGTTGTCGGAATCGGGGTAGCAGGTGCGTATCTTATGAATAGGCTGAGCGATGATCACAACACTCATGTAGTGGGATTTGAGCGTATGCAACAGGATGAGCACGATGCAGTATGTGCTTGGGCCACATGCGAAAACGTGATGGCAAGTCTTACAAGAAACTGTGGCCTTAATTTCGATGATTATGTCTTGCATAATGGCCAGCACATGCGAGTAGACCTGGAGGAGAAGGGCAGCGTCGATATCGGGCTCAAGGGAATGGTGAGCTATGACAAACTGCGTCTGATCCAAGATATGATAAGGGGCACAGAAATAAAGTTTGGACGCGCTCCAAGAAAGGACGAGCTTGAATCGGATTTTGACATCATTATCGATTCGACCGGCTTTCACCGCAACTACCTGCCTCGAGTTGGAAATGAGACATGGATCCCCTGCGTACAATACAAGGTTCGCTACCCTCGGGGCAGAGAGCCCTTTGACGATTTTTATTTGCGAGCATTTCCGTCTATGTCTGGTTACTTTTGGTATTTTCCGCTTGGCAATGGTCAGGCCCATATAGGGGCAGGCGATTTCTTAAAAGGTCACAACCACTTTGTAGATGAATTCTTGAACAAGTACGAGTGCGAAGTAATAAAAAAGGTCGGACGCCCTGTCAGGTTGACTCCTCCTGAAAACTGCGAGCCCTTTACTGATGGTCGCAAATCGATAGGAGCTGGTGAATCAATAGGTACCGTATATCCTCTACTAGGCGAGGGTATAATTCCGTCAACTTGGTGCGCCGAACTCCTTGTCCAGAACCTTCATGATAAGACGGCATATCGGCAAGCAGTGCTTGAGAAATTCAAGATATACTCTCTTGTCTTCAAGTTCATCAAGCTAAAAATTACAGGCAGGTTCAACATGATAAAGCATGGGATGGACATGCTCAAATTATACCGGCATATGAAGAGCGAAGAAGAGCGCTATGGCATGAACGTCAAGATGAGCGACATGCTAAAGGTGTCGGGAATCTAAAGCTTTAAAAATCTATCAAGAGCAGTGAAGTTAATGAGCGCAGCTAGCGATCAATCTAGGCAGCGGGAATTGGCGGCGATGGAGCAGAGGATAAATGAATTGGTCCAGCAGTCAAGGATTCTTGAAGCATATATGAATGACATCATGACACGACAAGTTACGGTAAGCAAGTTAATGGAAGAGGCACATTTGGCTTCAAACACGATTCAAAACATCCATTCTGAATCTGACGTAGAATCGCTAATGCCTATTGGCATTGGTGTTTACGTCAAGACTACGGTACCTCCTATAAAGAAATTGCTCATTAACTTGGATGCTGGCGTCGCTATTGAAAAGAGCAGAGAAGACGCACTCAATTATGTGGAAACTAGGATAAAAGAGTATGAAGTAGCAGCAAGGCAGCTTGAGGCTCAAAGACAAGAAATAGCGATGCGCTTAAACCAGCTGCAATCGCAGATAAACCAGATGATACAGACTGCCCAGCAACCTAGTTGATACCCGTTCTGGTTGAAGATAATCATGTTTGATAAACTGAAAAAGGCTTTTTCTAGAGCAGCGAAGGGGGTAGCTCAGAAAGAGCTTACTGAAAAGGTACTTGACGATGTACTGCTTGATCTCCAGATCTCGCTTTTGGAAAGCGACGTGGCGCAGGAAGTAGTTGACGACCTCTCTGCGGAACTGAAAAAAGAGCTGCTAGGCCTAAAGCTGGAAAAAGAGCAGGAAGCAAGCGCGATAGTCCAATCGAAGTTGCGAATGGCCCTAGCTGATATTTTTGCGCAGACCACCAAGTTTGATTTGATCGAAAAAATAAAGATGAAAAAAGAAGCCAAGAGTGGACCTTTTGTTATTGTTTTCCTAGGTATTAACGGAACAGGCAAGACAACTACTGTTGCCAAGATAGCAAACCTCTTGCGAAAGGCTGGCTTTTCCGTGGTAGTAGCGGCGGGTGACACCCATAGGGCAGGGGCTATCGAGCAGCTCGAACAGCATACAAATAGGTTATCTCTTAAGATAGTAAAACAGAGGTATGGAGCCGATCCCTCGTCTGTCGGACGTGATGCGTACGATCACGCGAAAAAGAACCATATCGATATAGTTCTCATGGATACTGCTGGCAGGATGCAGACTTCAAAGAACTTGATGGATGAAATGGGCAAAATAGTAAGAGTCGTCAAGCCAGATGTAAAGTTATTCATAGGCGACGCGCTTGCTGGCAATGACACAATAAACCAAGCAAGGGAGTTTTATCAGTATACTAATTTTGATGGTGCTATACTAACAAAGGTAGACGCAGACGCGAAGGGAGGGTCGGCAATTTCAATTGCGTACATTACTTCAAGGCCAATTGTATACATTGGCATGGGACAGGGCTATGATGATATTATCTCTTTTGACTCAAGCAAGTTCATTGAGTCGCTATTTGAAGGCGGTGGGCAGGTAGGAGCAAGTGTCGAGGAGGTGACATCGAAGCAGATGATTTCAGAAACAGCAGTGGAAAAAGCCGAGTCAGCGGATCCACAAAGATTCGGGGAAGAGGAAAAAGACATAGTATTGCTATCCAAGCCTCCAGTCAATACATCTATCCCTATGGATGGAATTACTGCTATTCAGGAGCATCAACAAGCTGTCAAGGAAGTTGCACCAAAACCTTCTGTGCACCAACCTGAGCCATATAAGGTTAAGGAACAACTCAAAGAGAAAAAGAACAGATTTGGATTCTTTGGCAAGAAAAGAACAAACGAAGATCGCAGCAAGGAAGAGGCGGAAGAGGTAAACAGGAAGGGAAAGTACGATCTAGAAGAAACGCGGGCAGGAAAGGAAGAACAAGAAGAAAAAGAAGAAAGGGAAAATGAAAGGGTCAGGCTAAAGGAAGAAGAGAAGTATAGGAGCAATAAGGAAAGGAACCTACGAGAAGATAAAGACCCTAAAGAGCAAGAAGAAAGCAAAGTAGTCTATCTAACAGATGAAGACATTGAAGATCTCCTCAAGTAAGAAAGACATCCTAAATATCGCAGATCTGAGCACGAATGAGATCAATGTGATCCTGATGCTTGCAGAAAAACTTAAGCATGAACAAAAGAGCGGCAAATCTCGGTCATTTTTGCAGGGAAAAACGCTTGGTATGATCTTCCAAAAACCGTCGACTAGGACTAGAGTCAGTTTTGAAGTCGGCATGTACCAGCTAGGTGGAAACGCAGTTTACCTTGGTGCAAACGACATCCAGCTATCGCGAGGTGAAACGATCGAAGATACAGCCAAAACCCTTTCACTTTATTTGGATTGCATAATGGCACGAGTCTATAATCATAAGGATGTCCAGACTTTAGCTAGATATGCTTCAGTGCCAGTAATAAATGGGCTTTCAGACTCATTTCATCCATGTCAGATTCTCGCCGACCTTATGACAATACAGGAGCACAAGAAAAAGCTAAGAGGGCTAAAACTTGCTTGGCTTGGAGACGGGGACAATGTATGCAACGATCTTATGCTTGGCTGCGCCAAGACAGGCATAAGCATGACTGCCGCCTGCCCAAAGGGCTATGAACCACTCGAAGAGATCGTGCAGCTTGCCCAGGCCGAAGGCAAAAAGACAGGCGCAGATATTGCGATAACCTACGACTCAGCTTCCGCTGTAAGAGACGCCGACATTATATCCACAGACACTTTTATCTCGATCGGTAGGGAAGATGAGCGTACAACTAGGGAAGCTACTTTTCTTCCAAACTATCAAGTAAATAAAGATATTATGAAGCTTGCAAAAGGAGATGCAATATTCATGCACTGCTTGCCGGCCAAGCGCGGCATGGAAGTTACTGCGGATGTTATTGACGGCGAGTGGTCAGTGGTGTGGCAGGAAGCTGAAAATAGGCTGCATACACAAAAGGCACTTCTCTGCTTTCTCATGAAAGCGGGATTGTAATCATTGTTTTGCAGGAGCTCTTCTCCGCCTGCTGTACCAGAAACCAACGCTTATGATTATTACGGCGATAACTATGAAGGTGACAATAGTGAATGCGGATGAGACCTGGTCTGAAAACTGGATCCACGCCTCGCCAAGATAATATCCAGTAAGGGTCAGGATAATACACCACAAAAGCGAGCCGGCAAAGGTATATCCAACAAATTTTGCAAAATTCATCTGGCCTATACCAGCAGGTATTGAGATTATCTCACGGATGCCTGGCATCATCCTTGCGGTGAGTACTGCAATTGACCCATACTTTTCAAACCACTTCTCGGCCCTTTCGATCTCTTGCTCGCTTACCCTAACTCGTTTGCCAAAGCGAACTATTGCTATCCTTCCCACTTTCGCAGATATAAAATAGATGAATATTGCCCCTACAGTCGATCCAAGTGCACCTACAGTCGCCATGCCAATTGCATTTTCAAGTCCAAGCCCGCTATTTTGGGCTGTAAACCCAACTAGCGGAAAGATCACTTCACTTGGGATAGGAGGAAATATCACTTCAAGAAGAGCTGCTGCAAAGACTGCGGGGTAGCCATACTCTACTATTAGGCCAGTTATTGCGTCAAGTACACCGCTCAAAATTCCAGCTGATGCAAGAGCCACAAAGACGGCTACTTCCATTGCTACCTCCTATTGGCACAGGGCATATATTTGGTGTACATCGCAAAAGATCTTCTTCTCCCCCCCTCCCTACAGTGCCTGCCCCGTTATAAGCTGCCTCTTGTGTTTCTAGCAATATTGACCTGCAAGAATTTATGCATTAGACTTGTCCCAGATGGAGGCAGGGTGCAAAACCCATACCAGAAAGGGTTAAGGTACTGCCGCAGATGCGAGGTATATTTCAAATGCAATGATATCCACTGTATTTGCTGCGGGCTACACCTTCGGTTTACTCCAGTGCACCCTCTGCAAAAGAAAAGCTGATGTCTTACAAATGCGAGTAAAAGTCGTGCCTCTCATGTGCTGAGAAGTATCATAGCAGCTCGCTACTGCGACTACTGTGGTTGTATCTGCTACGACTATCGTCCAATCAAGATAACCTAATAGTAAGAATGCTGATGAAAAAGTGAGTATTGAAGAGGATATTGAGATAAAAGAATACTCTCGTAGAAAAAAGGAATTGCAGAAAAAGGTCAATGAATTGGATGCAAAAAGCAAGGAGAAATTTGAAGCCTTACAAAAGGAAGCAAAACCTATTCTTGGAGTGTCTTAAGAGGGAGACAAATTCTTACTTGGATTTAGCTAGTGTTGTCTTCATCGTTTTTTTATCTGATTGTTCTAGAGTGGTTGGTGACGATGAGTAACATTAAGCACAATCAGATACAGTTTAGAGCAGAATTTACTATACAAGAGGGAAAAATAGAAGAATATAAGAAATTAGTACAGGATATGAGCAGAATGGTAGAAGCTAACGAGCCAGATACAATAAATTATCAGTTCTATCTTAATGGATATGACGAGACAAAGTGTATTGTGTATGAAACATACTCAAATTCAGAGGCTGTATTTGCTCATATGAATGGTGTTGCATCGCAAACAATACTTCCAAAGATTTTCAGTGTCTGTAGGATAAGTAAGTTTGAGATTTACGGAAATCCTAGCGAGAAATTACAAAAGGTGTTGACAAGTTTTAGTCCCCAGATATACAATTTATTTACTGGGTTCACTCGCTAAATTAATTCATCATCAATTTATTACCGCAAATGAGCTTGCAACAGCCAATTCAAACAACCGTAGATTCAACACTACCTGGATTTAGTTAATTTACTATCAACTAAAATGCGACAACCATTTCAAACACGTGTTAATTCAACACTAGCAGCTAGTCTATAACATGGGGTAAGTCCACAGAATCCAGAGAATTAACTAACAAAGAGCCACTCCACAGCCTCTCTCTTACAAAGGCTACTAAAAGTTGGAAAAGGCATTATTCAATAGAAGTTAAAATATTCTAGCCATGCTGTACGCCATAGGCATTACAGAGATAGTGAATGTAAGAGCATATCTTTGCTGTAGAGCAAGAAATGTAAGTGACGATGAGAACTTTTGCCAAACAAGAAAACGGCGTCAAAGAATTTGTAGTCGGCCATAGGGCCAGTGAAATTAAAATAGTGGCACAATTTCAAAGAATCAACGTATGGCAAAAGTAATGGTCGGCAAAGCTTCTGACATAGGTGAAGGCAATATGACCCATCTCACGGTGGGAGGCATGGAGATACTTATAGCAAACGTAGGAGGTCAGTACTACGCTACAGGCAACACTTGCAGCCACGCTGGAGCAGAGCTTCATGAAGGGGAGCTAAATGGAAAAGAGTTAATCTGTCCATGGCATAGTGCAAAGTGGGATGTCACCACGGGCACTCTAATCTGGTTTCCACAAAAGCTGCGCCAACTTGGCAACTATAAGGTAACAATTGAAAATGATACAATGTATATAGAGATGTGACTTGCATTTTGTATTTCTATTTCCACCATGATGACAGGTTAAATTGCAACTCCTAGTGGCATCTTGAGCTATAGTAGTGGCATCATGTGTAGAAAGCGCTATTATTATTGTTATTGCATTACCTAATGCCAGTAGAAAGCAACCCATTGTTCTGCTATAGGTCATGTAGGCCCTATCATATCTTCGATATTTACTGTTGGGAGATATTACAGTCAATTAACCGGATACTTTGCTGCTTTCTATGCGCATTAATAATACGTCGTAAAGTCTTTATCTTCTGGATAGTGTCAAATGCAGGGATTACGTCTTTGCTCATAATGATACCTTGAGACTAACTAATTAGCATTCTGTGGAAGAGTACATGTGCCGTCATCCTTCCATTATAATACTTGAAGCCATAGCTAAACATATTTCCGACCAAGATGCGGCCGCTGTTGTTGGGCTCAAACCGTACTTTTATTAGAGGACAAAAATCAGTGCATATAGTTGGAACTAAGCGACTTCTTATCATCTCTACCACAATCAGTACTCAGAGGGGAGACAATTTCACTTGGTGATAATGTCATCAGGAAGTTATTCAATTTTGCGAAATTGAAAAAGAGCGATATATTTTGTCACCTTGGCTGCGGAGAAGGAAACGCAGTAGCCATTGCAGCCAAAGAATTTGGTGTCAGAAAATCTGTAGGAATAGAGATTGATAAATCTTTAGCTGATAACGCTCGCAGGAACATTGCTGGCATCGAAAATGCTCAAATAATTAATCAAGACGTACGCAAGGCCGATATTTCTGACGCAACAATTTTGCTATTCTGGTTCAGTGACTCAGACTTTGTCGACGCTATGAAAAAACGATTCAACAAAGAGCTAAAGGATGGTGCAAGGGTATTAACTATATGGGCTCCCCTAGGCATGACGCTTCCGGACAAAGTGGAGTTTCCATTCTTTGTCAATAAAAAACCATTCAAATGTGCAAGCTCTATACAGCAGCAGATAAAGTCGATCTATGGGACCCATTGCATCGACTTTACTGCATCATGGCTCCTTGCAGAAAGATACATTGATGCGCTTGAAGTCACACCGAATGAGTACAGGCGGTTTGTAAACATGTTGCAGAGCATGGTGATATGGATAAACGCTTGGAACATGGATGTTGCATGTGAAGAGGAAGTTCCACCGCCGGTACAGGCATACATTGGAATACTCAAGACATTCTTCAACATAGATATGTCTAGCATGATACAACGTTAGCTCTCTTGATCATCTATCTATTGACCTATTGATCAGTTATTTCCTTAAACCTGATTTTTTTATAAGGCTTCCAGTAATCTAACAAAATCCTCCTTTGCAAATTCTCCAAAGCTATCGTAATTATTTAGCCAATCCAGAAATTCTTAAAAAGAATAGCTCCTTTTTTAGTCAGCAAGCAATTTGAACTATTCATTATTCTGGGCTCTTGACATACTTCTTTGTCTAATAAGATGCGTGCCGCAGCTTCAGCTACTAGTAAAGTATAAATCGAAATAAGCAATTCTACAAATGCCGTAACACAATGTCAGAGCATTCTGCTTTTTTGGGAGATAAATGCAAGGCAGCAATTGCTGCCACCATAAGCTTGGGTGTTCTCTTGTTATTGCCAGCTAGCCTTGGATATGGGGGAACGATCATCATACAAGAAGCATTTGGACAGTTCAATCTTCCTCTTTTGGAAGACGAAGAAGTGACGGAAGAAGAGGAAGATGGAGAGATAGTTGTTGAGGAGGAAGAAGAAGAGGAAGCAACGACAACTACCACTACTCCCACTACCCCTACTACTCCTGCTGCCCCTACTGACACGACTACTGGCACCGTACAAGATCCATCGACGTATCTGATGGCTGACAGGAATGTTGATCCAGTACGGGGATTCATAGGTAGTACTCTCCCTACTCAGGGCGCAGGTGGCAATGCTCTTACTGCCGCTGGTGATAGTGGCCATGTTGCGACTGGGCGGTTCAGAGTATTTGCAAATGAAAGCACTGTTAGAAGTTTTGTAGCAGAGATGAATGTAGCGGCAGTTGATGGATCAACATTTCACAATATTACCATTAGGGAGGGCGACCCGCATCGTTTTGATGTGACAACAGGTAATGAGACTACAGCAGCTAGCTCAAGTATAGTAGGCAACATCTTCGTCGACGGTAGCGCTACGCCAGTTATAGATAATGTTCCAATGACACTAACAATTAGAGGCCAAACTCTTGCTATACAAGGCATTGATATTGATGAAGCAAGAATAACAGATACAGGACAACGTGACGTCGTAAGTGTAATCGATGGACAAACAATCTATGGAACCATACCTAGAACATAGATGCAGCAGCTGCTCTTGCTATCAATAAGATAGCAGTGTCTTCCTTTAATACGTAGGAGAACAGAGACCTCACACACAAAAAGATATCGAGCCTCTGAGTTAACTCAGAGGCTTTATTTATTTTCTATTTTCAACTCTCCGTGCGTTTTATGATTCTTATGACAGGGTTCTCGATCAATTGAATACAGCTTTAGAAGGTTAGAGCATGCCAAAAGTGTTTTAGATATATTTTTTGCATCAATTCATCAAACTCCATAATGTATAAATCTAGAGAAGAATCACTCAAGTCTTTCCCAAGTATTATAGAAGCATATTCATTGTTACCACCAATTATTACGCCAAATGGCGATGTTCACACACACGGGGCAGTAGTCTTATTATTTAAAACTACACATTTAAGGCACACTTCTAGTGCAGCTTAATAGGGCAGGATCGGCTCTGTTGCCATACCCTCTGACTATAATAAAGATAGTCCACTACTATAGCAGTAGCTCTAACATCGCAAAGCAGGCATAGTGCTACTATTCAATACACAGGCTAAATCCAGTGTGGCGTAGTGTGTGGGGGCTGTATGAAATTTTATTATCATTTATTCTCTTAAACCTAGGCAATATATTCAGAATATTCTCTCGCTACTCTTATATTCTATGCATTTCTTCTATTAGAATGTAGATGGACGTTATTCTTAATCATAATGGTTGTATCATTTGTCAAAACACCGGCCACCTAGGATCGCTATCAATAGCATGTTCATTCTGCAACGGTACGGGTGAATATACCAAGGCCGCTGAGAGCTACATGAAATCACATCCTTGCCAGTGTATTTATCAGGACAGAAGGAATTGCAGTTTGTGTGGAAAGAAGTGCCACCACTCTACGAACAACAAACCCAAACTAATAGTTGTGCCCCATCCCTAGACCTAGGCAATAGCCTCTCCTCATAAAGAAAATTGTATTGCTTAGAACAAAGGCAACGGGGTCTCTGCTTGTATGCATTATTATTGTTGTTGGCACCAACACACCTATTGTATGTGAACAATAGAGGCTAAATGAATATGAGCTTGAGTCAGCTTCTGCGATGCTGCGCAAGTGTAAGTTGTGCTGCAATTGAGTATATTTTTTGAATATAGAATAAACTGAATGGAAAGGAACATCGCATTATAGATGTGACTTGCCTGCCCATAGATATTACTAGATATGTGTGTTTGTTAGTACATCAGTAATTACATTAGATCGACATCATGCGACTGGCTCTCAATATATCCTGCCGATGTGATCTTGATGAATTTGGCATTCGTTTGCATCTCAGGAATTGTTTTTGCACCGCAATAGCTAAGCCCCGACCGCAGGCCGCCTGCCATCTGTCTTATAATTTCTACTACGCTTCCGTTGTATGGGACCATAGCTTCAACACCTTCTGGAACATAATCGTTAAGGTCATCAGAGTCTACTACCTGAGGCCCCGCTTCACGATATTTCCTACCAAGTGACGCATAAAACGACGCCATGCCTCTATACATCTTGTACTTTTTTCCATTCTTGACAAGAGTCTTGCCGGGGCTCTCATCTGTTCCACCAAAGAGACTTCCTATCATTACAGAGGATGCACCTGCAGCTAACGCCTTGGTGATGTCACCAGAGTTGCGGATGCCGCCGTCAGATATTATAGGCACCTCGTAATCATGTGCAACTTTGACGCTGTCAATTACGGCAGTCAGTTGCGGTACGCCTGAGCCTGTCACGACTCTTGTTATGCATATCGAGCCTGATCCCACTCCTACCTTAACTGCATCGACGCCGGCTTTGATGAGGTCACGGCTGCCTTCACCTGTAGCGACATTGCCTGCAATGAGCTCAGAGTCAGGAAACGCCTTTTTGATCATGTGTACAGTGTTGATAGCATTTTCGCTGTGGCCATGTGCGATGTCGACTACAATAACATCTGCGCCCGCCTCGAGTAGCGCTTCTGTACGCTCTAAATAGTCGCCCTTGACGCCGACTGCAGCGCCTACAAGCAATCTACCTTTCCTGTCCTTTGATGCATACGGATACTGCTCCATTTTCAAGATGTCTTTACTGGTAATAAGCCCCATGATGCGCTTTTTGTCATCAACCACCGGCAGTTTTTCTATCCTTTTATTGTGCAAAATCTCCTTTGCCTGATCTATAGTAATGCCTGCCCTGGCAGTAATGACATCCTTTGTCATAAGTTCTGATACCTTGAGTTTGTTGTTTTTCTCAAACGTGATATCGCGTCTTGTAATTATACCAAGGAGTTTGCCCCCTTCTTCGACAAGTAGGCCGGAGACGCTGTACTCTGCCATAGCCTTTTTGGCTTCTGCCACTGTCAGATCAGGTTTAATAGTATATGGCTGCTCTATCATGACTGACTCTGAGCGCTTGACCTTCAGGATCTCGTCTACCTGATCCTCTATAGTCATAAACCGATGGATAATTCCAATACCACCTTCTCTTGCCAAGGCAATTGCCATGCCTGACTCAGTGACGGTGTCCATATTAGCGCTTATAATTGGGATATTGAGTGTGATGTTACGCGACAGATTGGTGCGCAGGTTTGTTTGAGATCTGGAAACTATCGGCGACCGTTTAGGAACTAGAAGTACGTCATCAAATGTTAGACCCTGTATAATGTCCAACTATTTCCTTGACGTGTAACAGCTTTGAAGCATTATAAGCGTTTGCCAGTTAGGTTCTCAACAATTGCAGCATCGTTACTGCCTGCACTGTTTCTCGAACGTTATGTGTTCTTATGATGTTTGCGCCCTTGAGAGCAGCAATCATTTCACATGCTATTGAGGGTATCAGGCGATCTTCTACAGCATTCAGGTCCAGCAGATAACCTATGAAAGACTTCCTCGAAACTGATAAACAGATGGGTCTCTTGAGCCTTACGAGCTTGTGCAGGTTGGATAGGATTTCAATATCACGTATATACCATGGCATGTCTGTCATTTTAGTGAAAAAGGGATTTTTCCCTTCTTGACGGAAAAAGCCTATTGACGGATCAATCATTACGTCTTTAATACCAGCCTCGCTTGCCAAGCTTATGCTTTTCTTCAATGACTTGAGTGTACTCGCAATTCTGCCAGTAGTTGGTGCTTTGCTGTATGCTCCAATTATAATAGACACGCCAGCCTTTGCTGCAACATCTGCCATCTTGCTATCGTATTTTAATCCAGTTACATCGTTGACTGCGTCTGCGCCGGCTGCTATTGCTTCTCTTGCAACTGCGGCCCTTGGCGTGTCTGCTGAAATTGGCAAGTCGCATGCACTCTTGACTACCTTGATGGCCTCTGTGATTCTTCTTATCTCTTCTTCAATGGGGATGAGGACTGTTTGCATATAGGGTGCAGTTGACATGCCACCAATATCGATCATATTAGCACCATCTTCTTGCATCTGCCCTGCTGTCGTTGCTATTTCCTGTTTGCCAGTCTTGACGGAGCCTTTGTAGAAGGATTCTGGGCTGGTGTTGATTATGCCCATTACTTTTACTGTGAAATTCTTACCAACCTGCATTGCACTAATCTTCAACGCTCCAATCTAGCAGCCAGCTATGCTATATAGTTGCAATATTACTGGTAACAATATATTATTAATTCTAATTTATCTTGTGTGCGAGACATTGTGCATGGAGGAAGAAGAACAAGGCCTCACTACTACTAATTCCATACACAATATCCCCACGCGGATATTTTTCACCAAGGGCAGAGGCATTCACAAGGACTATTTGACAAGTTTTGAGCTTGCCCTCCGAGATGCAGGGATAGCAGATCTTAATCTGGTGTCAGTATCAAGCATACTACCTCCACGTTGTAAAATTGTCAGCCGCCAGGAAGGGAGAAAATACTTGCAGCCTGGACAGATTGTATTTACAATAATGGCAAGGTCTGCCACTAACGAGCCTAACAGGCTCATTGCAGCATCAATTGGTCTGGCAAGGCCTGTCGATCAAAGCCAGCATGGATACCTCTCAGAACATCACTCCACAGGTGAAACCGCACAAAAGGCGGGTGACTATGCGGAAGACATGGCGATGGAAATGCTTGCAACTACCCTCGGCCTGCCAAACGACCCAAGCCTTGCATGGAATGAAAAAGAGGAGCAGTGGAGACTGTCAAACAAGATTTACCGAACACAGAATTTTACTCAGTCAGCAGAGGGTCATAAAGATGGCCTATGGACTACAGTCATCAGTGGAGCCGTGCTTATTCTGTAATTTCGAAGTTAACTTGCGCTGAGACACTCCGAGTTGATGGTGATGATGATATACCTTGCACAGTGGCAATTTAACCACCAGCTGGAACATTGTTGCCATTGCCGTCCTCTTGATTCCAAGTTAACGTTCTCGATGCGCCAGGTTCCAGTTCAGTTGTCACCTGGGCTGCAGCAACACTATACATCTCTCAGTATTCGTGTTCTGAATCTTTAGACCTGCTGCCGAGTTAGGAAAAGTCAACGTCTGGTCACCTATGTTCTTGACTGTAATTGTCACAGGCTCACCGACTCTATATCTTGCCTCATTAGTGGTTATTACCAAGACGCTGGAGTTACTACTACTACTGCTCCCCTGGATGTTATTGTCTAGAAATTCTTTGGCCTCTTGGGTAACATTTTGCACTGCAGGGTTATTCCTAACTATTTCAGCACCTCTTATCAATCCAGAAAAGAAGACTCCCGCCCCAAGTCCGATAACTATGATGTATGTTACAGTTTTGTAATGATATTTCGCTGTCTGCCATAGCCATAGTGAGAATACTCGATTTTGTTTAGAAGAGAGACACATACATAGCAAATAACAAAATACTTTTCAGCAACGAGACGCGTTGTTACTTAGCAAAAAGAAGGGGAGAAAGTGAAGGAATAAGAATGGGTTTGCTAACTTGGATAGCAATCATTATCATAATATTAGCCGTCGTTGGCCTAGGTGCTGGAGTCTTTTTCTCAGGAGTAATGAGGGGTGCTGAAATAGTTAGGAATAGCCCGGTAGTACAAAATATTACCGAAGAAGCTAAAGAATTTGTTCAAAGCACGAATTTGTCCAACGTAGAATAAGAACTCAGAAAAATCGGTGGCATATACTAACACCGCGCTCATAGTTCTCACGCATGTAGTGCTATCTATTAATGAATATGCCTGCTGCCTTTAACTGCCTGATGACATAATCTACTTGGCCTGCTGTGACTCTCCCAATTGTCAAGGAAGAAGGAAGATTCATGCTCGTCCCTTGCGACAACATCCCATTGATAAGCTGTGCGATCATCTCTGCGTCATAGAATGCACGCGCCTCTTCAAGTAGCTCTGCTACCTTGACTGGATCCATCCCAGCAGTTATCTTGTTACTGGTGATAAGGTTGCCAAACTTCTGAACTGATTCAAAAACACCCACATTGTAAGCTATGAATGCTATTTTCTCTGGTGGTAGAATGCCCTCAATATCTGATGGTTGCATATGATAGTAATGCAAGGCTTTCTTGATAATAAATTGTAACTTCATGAAGCAACAAGTAGCCTACTTTTTGCTAGTCCGTGACATTTTTCAAAGAGCCCCTACCGCTATAACTTGCAGTTACATCCCTTTCTTTGCAAGATCATTTGCTGTCTAGAGGGCTGATCAATAAAAACCAATTGCATTTTGGAGCCTGTAGCCAACTCTTTCTTCAGAGTGCTCTTGTGCCTAAAGCCGCGTTTGGCCATTTCTGCTACTACCGCTTGATGTCTGTTGTAAAGTGCCAACAGTTTGCCTTTCCAACGTACAGTTTCAGGGTGATGTGAATATCCCTTCTTATTTTCTGTCAAGATCGTCCAGATTGCATGGATTTCTCTATGCTCTCCTAGCAAATGACTATCGCATAGTAAAT
>DATFBV010000149.1:0-6298 GCA_035253605.1 Nitrososphaera sp. | reverse complement strand
TTTCCGCTCACAACCAAAGAATCAGCAAGATTGATCGCAAACCTCGCATACTCTGGACTAAAGAACTATCAACCCTATTTTGTCGAACTATTAGTTGCCGGCGTTGACCAAGAAGGTGGGCACATCTATGCAGCAGATATGAGTGGCGCAATAACAAGCGAAGATTTTGCTTCGTCTGGCTCCGGCTCGCCAATTGCGTATGGAGTGCTTGAGAGCATGTATCACAAAGAAATCACAAATGAACAGGCTGAGGCTGTGGCTACAAAAGCAGTCGCTGCAGCAATGGAGCGCGATCCTGGCTCTGGCAACGGCATAGAGGTGCTTGTAATTCCAAACCTGTTGGCGACAGTAGAGGTGAAAAAGTAAGAGATGTCTGAAACATCAGTAGGAGGAGGAGGAGGAGCAAACATTGCTGCTGGAGGAAGATATCCGTATTATTATGGGCCGGAAGGTCGGTTGGTTCTTGTTGATAGCGCCCTTGAAGCAGTAAATAGGGGATCAACCACAATAGGAATCAAGACTCCAGAGTTTGCACTCCTTGCAAGCCATATCAAGCCTGTCAGGCCGTTGATAGACCCGGCCGAGAAGATATTCGTAGTCGACGGCCATGTAGGTGCGACCGGCTCAGGGTATATTGGCGACATATTGCAGCTGATAGACGAGCTGAGGCTTGAAGCACAGAAGCACAGGCTCAACTTTGAAAGTCCGATAGATGTTGGATCACTTGCAAAGCATCTAGGATCATTTCTGCACAATTACACTGTATATGCAGTTAGACCACAGGCTGCTTCTGTGATCATAGCTGGCGTTGACCAGACTGGCGTGCAGTTATATCAGGTTGACCCAAGCGGAACATTCTTCCGTGGCTCTGGCTTTGCAATAGGCAAGTCGTCTGATACAGCACTAGACGTGGTACAGAGCGAGTATAGTGCTGACATGAGCGTTGAGCAAGCTGTCGCATTGAGTAATAAAGCAGTAGAAAAAGCACTTGGCGAGCGGCCAATTGTGGAAATAGGGGTGGTCAGTGCAAAGGACGGCCGCAGATTCCAAAAGCTGCACTAACTTTTCTTTTGTGCAGCAAGTGGTTTTATTTCGGGGCTCTTCCACTTGTTTGCCCAACGCGCCAGATCCTTTATTATGACTCCGAGCTCTCTTGCTTGAGGTGTAATACTATATTCTACCCTTGGCGGTACCTCTGGATAGATCTTTTTTGTCACAAGTCCTTCACGCTCTAGCTCCAGCAGACGCTCTGATAGTACTGTGCTACTGATGCCT
Organism: Nitrososphaera sp.; assembly: GCA_035253605.1. Classification (GTDB taxonomy): domain Archaea; phylum Thermoproteota; class Nitrososphaeria; order Nitrososphaerales; family Nitrososphaeraceae; genus Nitrososphaera. The sequence continues at coordinate 5,023 of DATFBV010000149.1, read as the reverse complement.
GGCAGAGATCTTTTCAGCTCATTAAACCTAGTCACTTCTTTTGTTTTGAGATTTTTCAAAATGTGAAGCGACCATCTTCTACCCAGTAGCTCCCATACATCAACTACTGTGCACGTGGCATCCGTCTTGACTTGTCCTTCTGGTTCTTCTGTCACACCCAGTAGTGATTACTTACTTGCTAATAAAAATATTGCAGGTTAATAGGCACTGTAGGTTTAGCATCTAAATGGAGGAACTAAACAATAGATCACATGGTTGCAGGAGAGTATATGCTACTCCTGTTATATTCTAGCGATCATCAGTTGCTTATGTTATCAAAGCAATAAGAAAGTAAATCATCCACATACACTCTTTGAAGACCGGTTCCTATGTGTTTTCAAAGCCACAGGACTCTCTATATCATGACACCTATGATGATACATATTTGTTATCGTTGTAATGATCAATAGCTTGTCAAGACATAGTATAGTGCTATGGAACTGAAGAACTAGAACATGTCAATTAGTTTTTTTATAACAAGAAACCTGTTTTGCCTTCCCGTTATTACTATACAGTTTTGAGAATTGAATTTTGGATGGGGCAAGACTTTTAATGCGTTTTTGACAAAATTAATAGTGCTCAAAGCTACGTTAACTTATGATAAAGGCACAATAGTTATCCGAGGTCTTGCCCATATTCCCTTTGCCATATTAGACCCGAGGACAAATGTGCTAAGAGCACTTGCTCTACACTATTCTAACATCATAGACTACCTCAAACAGAGTGGTATAGAATATTCAGATTATGTTTTATCAGAAGAAACGATGATGTTGTCATCGTCGCTTTCATCGTCATCACCCTTATCGTTGAGGGATTATCAGCAGAGGGCTCTTGACAATTGGCTCCGTGCAGGTTTAAGAGGGTGCATAGTTTTACCTACGGGTTCTGGCAAAACCATTCTTGGAATCAAGGCCATAGAAAAGTCAAAAGCCGCTTCGCTGGTTGTCGTTCCGACACTTGACTTGATGGATCAGTGGACGACTGTTCTCTCAAAACATTTTCCAAACACCAGGATAGGAACTCTCGGCGGAGGCAATGATGACATACAATCAATTACTGTGTCGACATATGACTCTGCCTATATACGTGCGCCTTTTCTAGGCAACAAATTTTCACTTGTTATATTTGACGAGGTGCATCATCTGGCAGCTCCAGGCTATAGAACCATAGCGGAGCAAATGGCAGCACCATTTCGTCTAGGACTCACTGCTACGATTGAAAGAGAAGATGATCTTCATAAGGACCTACCAAGGCTCGTTGGCGAGGTTGTTTTTCAAGCTAGTCCTGATGAGCTTGCTAGAGACAAACATCTTGCTTCTTATGAAATTGAAAGGAGAACGGTAGAAATGCTGCCAGATGAGCTACAAGAGTACAGAAGAAATATGAACACATATCAACAATGCATGAAAAAACTCAATTTTCAAAGGTATGCGATTTCCCTTGAAAAGTTGATAATAATGTCTGGGAGAAACAGGACAGCAAGAGAAGCCTTGCTGGCCAGAAACAAAGCAATGAATATTGCGCTGAACAGCAGGGCCAAAATAGAAGAGCTGAGAGAAATCCTTGCAGACAACAAAGGTGTCAAGACGATAATATTCACTCAGCATAACAGCCTTGTCCATGAAATATCTGATAAGTTCCTAATTCCACTTATAACTCACAAAACAATCAAGGAAGAAAGACAAGATGTCCTAAAGGGGTTCAAAGAAGGTCGATACATGGCTATAGTCACATCCAAGGTTCTAGATGAAGGTGTGGATATTCCAGATGCAGAGTTGGGTGTAATACTTAGCGGTACTGGAAGTGCAAGGGAATTCATACAGAGACTTGGAAGATTGCTGAGACCTAAGCCAGATAGTAATAGTGGCAGTAGTAGCAGTAGCGCTACTAATAGTAATTACAAAGAGTACAAGAAAGCAAGGCTGATCGAGATAATATCTTCAGAGACAAAAGAGACGGTTACGAGCGCAAAAAGAAAGAGAGCTTTGAACATGATGCGTAGCAATAATAATTATTACGATCATACAAAAGAGGAAATGAAGAGGAAGAGTGTATAGGAGCATATATAGTTTAGCAGCCTGGAGCGTGCTAATGTCTCCTCATGTCAGAGTTATACTTTAATTGTACCTCATTGATTGCGACTGTCCTAGCTGCTTTGCTGCAGCTACGGCGGTAGTTTGGTTGCAGTAACGCAACCGAAGAGCGTTGCTTGGTTACTATAGGAGGCAAAAAGTAGAGCCAGATACACATACTAAGGGACAAACAGACAACACATTTTCGCTGTGATTCCGGTCGGGTATAAAATTACACACCTACACCGCTGTGCGTGAGTGTTTTCTCACCCCGACCGATCACAGTTAGTACTTTTATGTTGCACATCTCTACCTTTTGTGTTTTGTGGCAAGCAGCCAACCAAATGCAACCATCATTCATATAAAATGCTTCAATATATGGGACTAACAAACTGGTTTTGCTTTATGCTACGATCAAGCTGTATCTGCCATAATATGATCGACATTAAAATAACCATAGCAACATTACTTGACACAATAGGATATGCTAACTCTACAATTACTTAGAGTCAGAACTAGAAATGGAGTGATATACCCCCTATTCTGCACCAAAGAAGATGACATAGAGTTAGCAAAGAAGATGATCCAGGAATTTGAACTAACATGGAAGAACAAAGAGAAGAAAGCAGTGCTTGAAGGCAGAATCTCAGCAATAGAAGAATCAGATACGGGTAGCGATTACAAACTTGTGAGAGGATTTTGTGCCCTCCTAGAAAGGAGATGCAGGTTCAAAAGTAGCGAAAGCAATAGTGACAATGACGGTGAATCCAGCAGCGCCATTCCAATTATTGATCCGCCTCGCATTAGAAAGGCGGTATTTGAAGAGTCATCAAAAAGAGGTTTTGCACTCACTGAACTAGAGAGAAGAGAAATTGCGGATTCTGTGGCCTCTAAATTACATTTACCTTCTCATGATGTTGTCTTAAAGGCGCTGTGGAGCGATCTTGACGATAACCTAATACTCGATTACTTTGATACAATAGACGCTGAAACCTTGGTTGGATGGTACAATTTATCGCTCATGCAAACTTTGCTCTTTAACTGTACAAAGCTTGATTTTTACATTGCAGGTGGCTCGAATTGGAAACGTGTGTTAAGAAGTGTGAAGAGGCTTGGTTTGATGTACTATTTACAACAGCCGCAACAACAACAACAAGAAAATCGAATAATCTGTTCTCTTGAAGGACCATTGAGCCTGTTTAAATTGACAGACAGATACGGGACATTGCTTGCAAAGTTGCTTCCATCAATAATTTTCCCATTGGATAAAAAAAGAGATACCAGTAGCGGGAGTGAATGGTACCTAGATGCGTGGATTGTAAGGAAGACAATGGACGGGAGGAAAATATATGAATTTAAGATTTCAAAAAATGAGATTCCGGAACTGATGACAGATCCCTATTCCTATATTCCTTCTAGTTCCTTTACGGAAAAAGAATTGGCAGGGCCATCATCTTCTCTCTATAATGATTATAATAACTTCGATAGCGCAGTCGAGGAAAAATTTGCTAAGAGATTTGAGCAGGCTGGAACCGGTTGGAGAATGACTAGGGAACCTGATCCTCTAGTGTTATCAAATGGGGCTGCTTTCATTCCAGATTTCATGTTTGAAAAGTATGACATGAAGATCTATCTGGAGATCGTTGGATTCTGGACAAGGGAGTATCTCGAAAGGAAATTGCAAAAGTTAGCTGATATTTTTGTTTCAGCTGATAGTAGGAAGAAGAGAAATAATAATAATAAGGATAAGACAGATCTTCATCTATTTATTGCGGTAAATGAAGACTTTGCTTGCTCAAAATCCTCCTTTTCTTCAATAGTACCAAAAGAGCAGCTGATATTCTACAAGAATGATATCGTGCCGATAAAACCAATTCTTGATTACTTGAAGTCAATAGATAAAGAAATGATTGAGAGAAAAGTCAATGATCCTAATTTGAAAATTGAATTGGATAAAGAGGATAATAATAATAATGCAGTTATTTCAATCAGCAAAGTTGCACAAAAGTACAGTATTCCAACTGAAGTAGCACGGCGAATTTCTTTACGAGATAATAAGGAAAAGTACATTGAAGCAGGAATGTATCTAATACCCAAGTCCAAAGCGCTCAGGTTGGAATCTTTGCTAGCTGGAACAAGGAGATTTATTGATGCTTGCTCAATTCTATCGAAGGAGGGCATTCCAGAATCCTGCCATGCAGAACTTATCGTCAAATTAGGTTATGATGTTAGCTGGCAGAGCATCGATGCAAGTACTGCAATCATCGTAAAAAAGGAAGCGAATGAATAATGTATTACTCCTCCAGCCAGGAATATATGTACGTGCAAGGTAAGCCGGAAGACAAAAGAACCAAAACATTTTAATTGGTTCTATAAAGAGTTGGGTTACATGCGCCCGGGTAGTATAGAGATCATTGGTTGCTTCTAAGTGAAAACCAGAATCGTACAATCCGGTCTAGTATGGGGGACTGTCACTCCTTCGACCCGGGTTCGAAATTCGGTTTGGAGAAGAAAAAACCGAACGGACATCCCGGCCCGGGCGCTGCTTATACTTTTTTCAGTATTTCAAATTCTAATCCTGAGAAATTACAACAAAAAATAAGAAATCGTGACAGTCCCCCATCCTCGACCGGATTGCACGGCACCCTTCAACCACAGCTAAATTCATCTCCTTCTTTACATCAAGAGCAAGAGCAAAGTTATACTGATGGTTCTCCATTCGTGGAGAACGGTTCTCTACCAGTGGAGAATACTGACATGCATGCTGGTGATAGTGAGAAGAGTCTGTTAATGCTACCTGGTACAACGAGTAAAGCCAGCGAAATAGACGAGGAGGGCTTTAAGCAATACTTGCTAGCTCAGCTATAACGACTATAACGATAGAACAATTTAAGTGAACGAGAGACCCTTTG
>DATFBV010000148.1:0-3812 GCA_035253605.1 Nitrososphaera sp. | reverse complement strand
ACATTTAATATTACATCATTTAGGTTGAGCCTTTCTTTTCTTAGCTGTAGTGTATTGCTTTCAATTCTTGTAACATCTAGTATGTCTTCTGTAAGTTGATGTAATCTGTTTGCATTTCTAAGAATTATTTCTAGCATTTCTAGCGTTTCTTTTTGTTGTAATTGTTCTTGGTCTTCTTTTATTTTAGAATACAGTAATTCAGAAAGATTAAGTATTGGCACTATTGGTGTTCGCAGCTCATGGGCTGCTATATTGATAAATTCTCTTTGCACTTTATCTGCTTGTTGCAATTTCTCGTTTGTTTCATACGAGCGCCAGACTAGCTCAAAGAATGATTTGAAGGCACCAACAGTAGGCTTGCTGTTCGAGTATATAGCAAACCCAAAAGCTTTTGAAAATGTGTCTGCTTCAGGATCTCGTAACTCAGCTCTAAACAGTGTATCGTCATTTACTATGAAAACTTTGGTAGCTAGGTTGATTCTGTTGTTTAGAACTTTGATGTTTGGTGCTTCTTCATATAGACGTCTTATGATGTGAGTATTACTATCGTCAATGGAGCATATGATTCTGATATCACAGGCGTCCTTATTTTTTGAGGCTTCTATTAGGTACTCAAGCACACCCAGTTTATGCTCTGTTACCAATGCCCTTGAGCTTGGCAATAACAAGAGCGCATTATTTTTTGTTGATTTCGCCAAATTAACATAAACTTCAGCAGCCCACTCCGTATTATAGATAACCTCAAAAAATTCTTTACGATGTCCCTCTTCAATATCCTTTATTCTCTGCTCAGCAGGTATTGCTTTGCTCCAAAGCATATCAAAAAAATATTGCTGTTGTTCAACAAAGGATTTCATAGTACTGATAATATATTCTGAGGGTGGTCCCTCTTGTTTTGAAGTAGGACTTGCTCGGTATTCTACTCCATCTGAGATTCCAAAATTACCCTTAATTCCATCCAAATGGCGTAATTCTACAATTTTCATAAGCTCTTTAGAGTAGTAGAGATTTTCTTTAGTGATTTCAGTAATGAACCTTACTTTTATGCCTCTGTTCTTAAGTTGAATATACCCATCCCATACTGGCTTTAATATAACATGTGAATAAGGCGCATTACTATCTGCAGAACAATCAATTCTCTCTTTTACATTAGAGAAGAGTGCCGCTACACTACTCCTTATGTCTTTAGGATCAGTTAATACAATTGTTTTGCCAGTAGTCTTACTCGCTTGTCTTTTATTCACTTTCCGAGATCGGCGCACGATAAAATGGTCAAGGGTTAGTTCTAATATAAAAATATGGCCATAATTAGCCAGTTTTGTCTAATCTTTCATAAAAACTGGAGATATTATTTACTATCTAGGCCCAAATTCGTCCTATTCTTAGAGAAACTCCTTTTCCTTCACTCCCAGCTGAGATCATCAGTTCAAATCAATCGGTGCAGCTCTTCTTTTTGGCTTCCTATCTGGAGCATACCCCATGAAGACCCAAATGGTAACACAATGCGCAATGTGAATAGTAAACAAGAGGATACTGAACCCAGAGAGATGGAAATGTCAGAGTTTTGTTTATTTGCACATATATAGGCTTATACATACACTATTCTGCTAAACTAACTATCGCTAAGTAACTAACCGAAAAATAAGAAAGAAAAATAGGAAAAAGGGGGAGAAGAGGCTCTGCTTGTTTCTTAGGTTATTTACGACACAGAATCTCCCACACTAGCTGCCCCGAGCCATTCTCACCAGCTATTGTTATCATATTACTTCGCTTGTCAAGGCAATTCCAGTTGAATTACCGCCTACACCAATGATAGCAATTTGACGCTCCTGATTGTCTGCAAAGGCACGATAATTTGAACTTGGAGTTAACGGCAACGTCAGGACTGCAGAGGTATAACTCACGAAAAATATTGTAAATGAACAAATGAACGAAAAATTTGTAGGCTAAAACATATCCTACTGCTAGAATTATCATATTTAAGAGCTTCCTAATTTCTAGATGAGAAAGGCATTCGATTAGCTGATTCTAGTAATTGAGGAGATTGGTTAAGGAAACTAAAGTTCATCCATCCCAAACTTGTGATAGCATTGATTGCACCTGAATTTCTCCCTTCCTGGATGACGAGAAACTACTTCTAGCTGGCTCTTAGTCTTGCAGTTCGGACATCTTCCATAGACCGTCTGCTTGGGCATATTTCATGACACGTGAAGATATATAGGCATAAAAAGGTAACCAAAAGTTCTAATTTCTTATCTACACTGTATCTCTTCGTTTTGAGCAGAGAAATATAAAATGAAAAATGAGCGCAGTGGGAGATTATTACCTCTCTCTGTTGCCGCAAGTTTATGCCTGGTTATAAAGAATGTATTATATCCAATTATTGGTAAGTGATAGGTCTAATTTCAAGATGTAGTGTCTGTGGCGAATTTTTTGATTCGAGGAGGCAGTTAAGAGAACACATAGACAGACATCACAGAATAACTAATTCAAAGATGGAAGCAGCAGGAAGGAGGAGACGCTAGCATTCGCTCCCAGAAATTATTATTATAATACTTACAACAGAATGGCTAAGAATTAATAGTTATTCTTCTCCTACCCTCTCTTAGAGGGTTAAGTACGATCTACTGCTGCTTAAATGGTGGTAGTTGATAAAAACCGGCAACTAATCATATCTTCAGTGCAGGAACCATAACACGAAATTTTTTCTACCTGTCAATTATCCAAAGCGCCGAAAAGAAAAGGAAGAGGACAACTAGGATTGAAGAAGTTACTTGAGGTATATTATAAGCAGTCGCACCTGCCATCTTGTCTTGAGATACAAGACTTGTATATGCTGTCAGATGGAGGAGGGTTCTGCAGGTAGAAATCATAACCTAGAATGCGGGTCTGGGTCAGAAGGCCTTTTCAAGGCTGGAGAGATTGCAAGAGCCGAAAATCAGAAAAGAGAGAGGGACACCAGCAAAGGCATCCACAGCCACAATAATAATAGCCCAAGGAAAATTTAAGAGTTTTTTAGGTAAGATTCTAATAGCAGATAAAATACAAAATCTAGCCTTTAGCTAATGTTAGAAACTAATATGTCAGCTTAAAATGGCACGAAAGTAATAATGATGTAAGAATTTCTTTAAATTCTTATTAATAACCATCACTGAACATTCATAAGGACAGTTAGGCATGAGGCGATCTCCCGAGGATGCTTCAGAAAATCTAGCAGCCGAGGGTCCTCTACCTGTTTTTGATCTAGCTTCTGAAGAAATCTCTTTTCTTGATCGCTCTATGAACTGTTGCATAGGCTTTGTCGATATGATAAATTCAACTAGCATTACAGCTGAGATATTTTCTTCTTCTTCTGATAGTAGTCAACGAAACAAAATTGGACAATACTACTCAATATTTATTAACACAATGGCAGTCTTGACAAAGAACTATGGTGCAAAGATAATCAAAAGTGCTGGGGATGCTTTGATATTCTATTTTCCTGACAGCTCAGATCCTGCTAATGAGACCGTTTTCAAAGATATACTAGAATGCTTTACTACAATGATATTAGCTCGTGATATTATCAATGCAAAGTTGCATTCAGAGTTGCATTCAGAGAATCTACCATCAGTTAGCTATAGAATTAGTGCAGATTATGGAAAAGTTGAAGTCGCCACTTCAACCAGTTCTAAAGGAAGAGAAGATTTGTTTGGTTCTACTATGAATATATGTGCAAAGATAAACTCAATGGCAGAGCCAAATGGAATAGTAATAGGTGGAGATCTATATCAGATTGTGAAATCATTTTCTTTTGTCAATAACAACAACAA
>DATFBV010000147.1:0-6809 GCA_035253605.1 Nitrososphaera sp. | reverse complement strand
GCCACATGCGAGAAACCTTGCTACTATTGATATCTGATAAACTATAGTGCGTGCCAGCAATAACTCTCCTTCTGTTCTAGGTGGGATTCCGCTAAGCAGCCAACCGGAGCAGGTGCAGGACCTTGTGCTCTATTTAGCCTTGCTCCACCCGGGTCGGCAGTTTCATTCCAGTATCAGAAACCTCAGGCTATTCACCATCATCGTAGCATTCTGACTGGATATCTTTTCTGTTCCGTTGCCAGCCGTCTCCAGCTAATTATCGCTAATTCGGGTGCCTGCAGTGAGGGAGGAGTTTCCTCTCTTTCGAGTGACCCACTCACTGGCTCACACTAAGTATTAATGACAGAATTGATATTAAAACTAGTTGTTACTTACTAGCCTTCCTAAGGTAGTTTCTTGCCAGTTGAGGAAAGTACTCATTTTCCAGCTCAACTACTTGCTCTTCTTTTTCTGCATCTGCATAGTCGTGTAGAAGGTTGGCATTAAGCTCAAGAAATGTATGGCCCCACTTGAACTTGTCCATCATTCTTGCCGCAAGCTCTTTTTCATTCAAGATATAGAGGGCGCCTGCAAGTGCCTCTACGCTTGATAGCTTGTCAAGCTTGGCATAGTTAGTTGGGTTTGCAGCCAGCATTGCAGGAAGTCTTCTCGCGATTCCATGAGCGGCAAGGCTCTGATGTTTTAGTACCTCGTCTGCGCGCTCCCATGAACAGTCAATAGCACATACAGAATCCCCCATTGTACGGTCGCGTCTCAAAACAGGAGCCTCTGAGAACGGGTTAAGCACAATAGTAGTCCTCGAGATAAATTTGACGGGCGTTGCTAAGCGAAACCTGACCAGCTTAGCTGCAGTACACTTGGAGGGATCGTCCTGGTGGAGCATGTAAATTAGCGGCTTCATGCTATATCATGTTTAGCCAAGACCATTAAAGTTTTTATTCGCTTGACTTGCATTTGTTGCAATGCCGCCAGCGATATCTACAATGCATTTTCCATTTGAGCTAAAAAAGGATCAGCTGGAGGCTGCTAAAGCATGGATTGACAATGGCTGCCGTGGATCTGTCATCTTTAGCACCGGCACTGGTAAGACCGAGATCGCATTTGAGTGTGCTAGATGGGCAGCAAAGCTGTCAGGGCAGGATCACTTTACAATATTGTTTCTTGTTCCAAGGATAGTGCTGATAGAGCAAAATGTTAGACGTTTGCGGCGTTATGGCATTTCTGATGACCACATAGGTATCTACTACGGAGAGCGCAAGGACATTAGAGAGATCACCATCAGTACATATCAGAGCGCCATCAATAATTACAACTTGATAAGGAGTGCTAATATGGTAGTACTTGATGAAGTCCACCTCGTCAGCGAAAGCGCAGTTGCATTTGACAGCATCTTCGATATTATTGTAGAAGATTCGCGCAAGGCGATTCTAGGACTTACTGCTACCATAAATGAAAAGGACCCAAAATATCAAACAATCCTAACTGTTGTTCCGCCTGTAAAGAAATACATGATCAAAGAGGCAGTCACGGATGGCAGGCTCGCTAAGCCAATCGTCAAGCCAGTAGAAGTTAGCTTTACCTCGGAGGAGCAAAGAAGTTATGATGAGGCAAGTGCAGCAATAAAGGACATATCGAGAAAGCTTCAAGCCTATGATGCGGCAAAGATGACCAAGATACTAATGCGTGGCGGATCGCGGGCATCAATGGCAAAAATATGGTTTGCTCATGTGCGAAAACGTAGAGAATTGCTCAGTGCTACTAGACAGAAACTACTCAAGGCTGCTGATCTGGTCAAGAGGCATACAGGAGAGCGCATCATGATCTTTAGTGAAACTATTGACTCAATTCAACAACTAAAGGCAATATTGGAAGCAAATGGGATACCGGCGCAAACAATACACAATGGAATCAAACCAAAGGAGAGGAAGGAGATCTTGGAAGGCTGGGGTAAAGATTATTTTCCATTACTGTCGGTGCACACACTTGAAATTGGGTACGATGTACCGCAAGTCGGCATTGCAATAATTATTGCAAGCACGTCTAATATGAATCAGGTGGCGCAGAGGATTGGGCGGGTTGTAAGGAAAGTGGATGGAAAGGATCAAGCGCTCATATATGTAGTATATGTTAGCGGTACCAAAGATGATAATGTGCTAAAGGTCGTGAGGACGGCGGTTGAAAAGGCAGATGAAAGAACTGCCACGGTTCGCATCTCAAAGGGCAAGAGGCCTACACATGGTCAAAAGACTATCACAAAATTCTCATAGATCCATGCAGGTAGACAACATGCCACCCACTTGCTCAAAGTATGAATCGATATCCATCTCGACTACCTTGCCTGCATCAATATTTATGATATATGTTATGTGTAGCCGGCCGTTTAGAATCTCATCTTCAGTCACAGGGGGATTCTTGTAATATTTATCACACAGTACTTTGACTTTCTTGATTTCACTCAGTCTTCTGTCACGAGGTGGACGCCTGAACAGGGCAGGTATCGGAAGGACGCTGACAGGGGGAGTCGCCAAGACGAACTGATTGGCATACTTGCTATAGCGTGCTATCTTGCTTGCAATCCTTGCAGCATAGTATGACAGCGGATCGAGCGCGTGCTCCGGTGGAATAAAGCCTGTCTCAATCTCAACAATGGCTGCGCCATCTCCTTTTTCCGCATACACATCACAGATCAAAATATCTGTCAGCTGCTTCTCCACGTCAACCTTATAGCCGTAGCGGATAAGGTGCTTGGCGCATACAAGCTCCATCGCTGAATGATTTATTTTGACAAGGTTTCTCATATAGAGCTCGATGAGTCTATTCTTTACAAAGTTCATTCTCTCCACTATTTCTTCAGGCTCGCCAGCTGACATTCTGCCAGAAAGCGATGTCACATCTGCAACAAAGCGCTGTAAATCCAATTATCACAACAATATAGTCAGGTATGGTTTTAAAGATGATGCTCAATTAGCAACATTAAAAATTCCCCAACATCCATGCTTACGTTATAATGTCACTCTCAACAATCAATAAGATAACCATACTGGGGTCTGGTATTATGGGCCATGGCATTGCTCAGGTATCTGCAATGGCCGGCTACAATGTAGCCTTGCGCGACATCGAGCAGTCTTTCCTTGACAAAGCAATGGAGAAGATAAGATGGTCACTCAACAAACTAGTTGAAAAGCAGAAGCTGTCACAGACAGAAGCGGACAGAATTTTCGCTAGAATCACACCCGTAGTTGACTTGGAGCAGGCTCTTAAAGGCACAGACCTACTCATTGAAGCAGTGCCAGAGGACATGAACTTGAAAAGGAAGGTATATGCAGAGGTTGACAGCCTTGCAGAGAGCACGACGCTTTATGCTTCAAACACAAGCACTCTTCCAATTACAGAAATGGCTGCACTTACAAGCAGGCCAGAGCGATTTGTCGGCCTTCACTTTTTCAATCCACCACAGCTGATGCCCTTAGTCGAAGTGATACCGGGTAACAAAACCGACCAAAGTATGATTGACATGGCAACAGGTCTTGTACAGAAGCTTGGTAAGCAACCAGTGATCTGTAAAAAAGATGTCGCTGGCTTTATTGTCAACCGCATCTTTATACCACTTGTTCACGAAGCTGTCTACAGCCAAGAAAGAGACAATGTTCCAATGACTACCATTGACTCAGCGGTAAAATTCAAGTTATCATTCCCAATGGGGATATTTGAGCTTGCCGACTATAGTGGCATTGACGTGATACACAAAGCAACCGTTGAGATGCATTCTAGAGATAATAAGGTCATCCGGCCCCATCCCAAGATAAAGCAGTTGTTTGACGAAAAGAATTTAGGCCAAAAGTCAGGCAAGGGCTTTTTTGAGTATAAAGGTAACAAGTACGAGCGCATAAACCTGACAGAGCAAGAGGCTGCAAAGTACAATCCAATTGCGCTGATCGGAGTAGCTGCCAACAACGCAGCATGGCTTATTTCAAACGGCGTGTGCAGCAAAGAAGATTTGGAAAAGGCGCTCAAGCTTGGCATGGGGTTGAAAAAAGAGCTATTCACCACAGTACAAGAATTTGGTGTCAAAAATATTGTTAGCAGTCTACAAGATTTGGCTGCAAAATATGGGCCATTCTATGATCCTGATCCATATCTAGTCAAATATCAAGATTAGTAGTTCTTCTAAGTCATCTTGCTTTCACAGTAGTAGCAAGTATCATTTCCACTGCTGTCTTTGCATCTTTTGCAACAGTTATTGAGACTCTGTTGCGCTCATCCAAAAACTTACCCCCATAAATATCTGCTATACCTCCGCTTCCCGATATCGCTACCATTGTCTTCTTAGTCATGTACCCTACACCTAACTCAATGAGCGTTCCTACACCGCCACCCACTGCAATTATTCCATCCGCAGAGGATGCAACAACAAAATCCCTTGCATAGCCTATGCCAGTGCATACCACGATGTCGCAATATTCATTTGCATACAAGAACTCCTCCTGCGGTATTATCCCAACGGTGGTGCCTCCGTATTCTTTTGCTCCCTTGCATGCAGATTCCATTACACCGCCAAGCCCTCCACAGATCAGCACTGCGCCAGCACATGCAATTTCCTTGCCCACCTCATATGCCATCTTGCTTGCAATGTCAGTACATCTGTCCTTATTATAGCCAATCACAGCAATCTGTAGCTTGCGCACAGGCCGGAGCAATAATCTTTGTCAGAATTATAGTTTTCGCAGATTATGCCTACAGGATAATAACACATTAAATTTTGTGTTTTGCATTCTTTTCCAAACAGAGAAAAACAGGAAGAGAGACTTAATGGGTTTTGTTATATAGAGGCTCCAATATCGAAAGTGTCCTTGCCTGCCAATTCATTGTATTAAAAATATACCTATAACAACTAAGACTTAAAACTGTAGCAGGAGAAATCATGCTATGAAGTTCCGCAATAGGGTTGATGCTGGCAATCTCCTTGCAGAAAGGCTGGCGGAGCACGGATATACCCCTGCATTAGTACTTGGCATTCCCCGGGGAGGCGTCCTACTAGCGGATATTGTAGCAAAGAAGCTTGCCGCAGACTTTGACATTGTCATACCAAGAAAGCTCGGAGCACCAGAGAATGAAGAACTTGCGATAGGAGCAGTAATGGAGGATGGTACTTCATACATTAATAGATATATCGTAAATGCGCTGCGAATACCACAGGACTACATCGAAAGCGAAAGGATACGCCAGGTCGCAGAAATCAGGCGCAGATCTGCAGCGTATAGAAAGCCGGGTCTTAGTTATAACATTGCAGGCAAAAATGTAATTATAATTGATGATGGTATTGCCACGGGTGCTACAGTGATTGCTTCTGCAAGATGGGCAAGAAAGCATCACCCATCAACCGTTACTGTCGCAGTTCCCGTCGCGCCTTTTCAATCTGTGGAAGCGCTAGAACAGGAGTCAGATTCTATTATAGTGCTGCACATGCCAGATGATTTCGGATCAGTCGGGCAGTTTTATGAAGAGTTTGGACCAGTCTCTGACGATCAGGTGACTCAGATTATGCATTCAAGAGGACTGTTGCTGTAGAACTAATATATGGCATTAATATTGTCAAAATTGAATGGAATTTCGCATCAAAGACACCACACTTGCCAAGGAAGGCAAGAACCGTATCGATTGGGCAGAAGCTCATATGCCTGTACTGGTTGCACTGCGTCAGAAATACGAAAAAACCAAACCTCTTAAAGGGATAAGGGTTGCGGGATGTCTACATGTTACAAAGGAAACCGGAGTCCTTGTTAGGACTCTCAAGGCTGCCGGGGCCGAGCTGTCATGGTGTGGCTGCAATCCATTGAGTACACAGGATGATGTTGCTGCTTCTTTAGCTCAAGATGAAGGTATTTCGATCTTTGCAAGCAGAGGAGTGACGCAGCAGGAATATTATGATGATATCCATTCTGCCATGATGATCGAACCACATGTCACAATTGATGACGGCGCTGATCTGACTGTTGAAATGCACAAGAAAAATTTTAACTCAATAAGAGGAGGTACTGAAGAAACAACTACTGGCGTTATCAGGTTGCGGGCTATGCAAAAGGCGGGCAAGCTGATGTATCCAATTATTGCTGTTAACGATGCTGAAACAAAACATGACTTTGACAACATTTATGGCACTGGCCAGTCAGCCTTGGATGGTATAATACGCGCGACTAACGTTCTAATTTCTGGTAAGAATGTAGTTGTTGCAGGCTATGGCCACGTGGGCAAAGGCATTTCCCGGCGTGCTGCAGGCCTTGGTGCTAATGTCATTGTTACAGAAGTTGATCCAATAGCTGCCCTCAAAGCTAAGATGGACGGTTATGCTGTGACCAAGATGGAAAAGGCAGCCGAAATAGGCGATATT
Source organism: Nitrososphaera sp. (assembly GCA_035253605.1). Classification (GTDB taxonomy): domain Archaea; phylum Thermoproteota; class Nitrososphaeria; order Nitrososphaerales; family Nitrososphaeraceae; genus Nitrososphaera. The sequence goes on along the minus strand of DATFBV010000147.1, from coordinate 421 downwards.
TTCATCACAACCACAGGTTGCAAGGATGTTATTATTGACAAGGACATTGCCAAGATGAAAGACGGGGCAATCTTGGCAAATGCAGGTCATTTTAATGTTGAAATTTCCATACCAGCGATTGAAAAACAAACAGCACACAAAAATAAGATCAACGAAAATATAATGCAATATGTTCTTAATAACGGCAGTAGGGTATACCTGCTGGGAGAGGGTCGCCTTGTCAACCTGGCTGCAGCAGAAGGTCACCCCTCAGAGGTCATGGATATGAGCTTTGCTAACCAGTTCTTATCAGTAATCAAGCTAGCACAGCAAGGCGATACGATGAAGCCGTTAGTATACAACATTGACAGGAGCCAGGATCAAGAAATCGCACTTGCCAAACTGCAGTCGATGAGCATCGAGATTGACTCGCTAACGCCGC
>DATFBV010000146.1:0-21775 GCA_035253605.1 Nitrososphaera sp. | reverse complement strand
TATTGCTTTCCTATCGGTAACATAATCTAATCTAATCTTGACTCCATCCGGCCTAATGATATAGTTTGCTCCGGGATATGTATTAGGGCCGTTCATCACTAACTCTTTGAGCCGCTCCAAGTTCCATTGCGAAACTGTTTCAGGTATAGTGAGTTTCTTTGCAACATCTACTGGTACGCCGACATCAGATATTGCAAGGTTAGGATCAGGTGAGATCACAGTTCTACTGGAAAAGTCTACACGCTTGCCTGAAAGTGAGCCTCTGAATCTTCCTTCCTTGCCCTTTAACCTCTGAGTGAGAGTCTTAAGTGGCCGGCCAGACCTGTGGTGGGCCTGCGGAATGCCAGAAACTTCGTTGTCAAAGTATGTTGTAACATGGTACTGCAGTAGGTCTACTAAATCCTGCACGATAAGCGGAGGAGTTCCTGCTTCTTTGCTTTCCTTGAGACGTTGGTTGACCCTAATGATATCGACAAGCTTGTGAGTTAAGTCGTCTTCTGACCTAATGCCTGTCTCCAGAATAATAGAGGGTCTGACAGTCACCGGTGGTACTGGTAGCACTTGCAGCACAAACCACTCTGGTCTTGCGGTCTTGGGATCATAGCCAAGTAGCGTCAGGTCGTCATTAGGTATATGGCTCAGTCTTTCGCGGATAGTGATTGGAAGCAGCCTATTTTCGCCAGCATCAGTACGCTCAACAAATATTGTCGGTTTTGTAAATATCAAATCATACTGCTCTTTACCGCAGTGCGGGCAGGCCTTGACCTTCTTGGCCCGCTCAATAATATCGTCTTTGATGTTTTCAAGTGTAATCACTGCATATGCAGCCTTTGTGTCGCGGATAGACTTGTAATGGGCGAGCTCTTCTACATCAAGCTTGATCCTGTTGCATGATCGGCATGTTATCAAGAGCAGCTTATGAATATCATCTACAAAAGCGATATGTAGCACAGGCTCTGCTAGCTCGATGTGTCCAAAATGCCCGGGACATTTCGCAGAAGTGTTCCCACAAGTGGCACATTTTTGGCCAGGCTCTAGTGTGCCCAACCTGTTGTCCATTAAGCCGCCTTGCACAGGCATTCCGTCTTCGTCGTATGTTTCAGGTGCAGTAATCTCAGCTACTGAGAATTTACGTACTTCAGTTGGTGACCATACACTAAACTTTATTCCACCTAGAGTTTTTGCAGATTCTTCCATCATTTTATCTCTATACCTTCTCCTTTACAAGTAACCTCGGCGCAACATTGAGACTCATCATTTCCTGCAACAGCAGTTTGAATGCATATGCAATCACCACAGATGATATCTTGGCTTTTTCCCCGCACACACGACAAATGTATCGGCGTTGTTTGACGTCATAATACGCCAGTAAGCCACAACGCTCACAGACATTTACTTCAGCTTTGTCCGATTCTTCTAACAGCCTATCCTTTAGCATCATGGATGCACCATACGCGATAAGACAGTCCCGTTCCATTTCTCCAAATCTCAATCCGCCGCCCCTCGCCCTGCCCTCAGTTGGCTGCTTTGTCAACATTTGAACCTGACCTCTGGCGCGGCTATGAATCTTGTCGGCAACCATGTGATGCAATTTTTGGTAATAAACGACACCGATGTAGACATCTGCTGGAAATCTTCGTCCAGTCCTGCCGTCGTACATCACTTCCTTACCTGTATACTTGAAGCCATAATTCTCCATTGCACTCTTAATGTCGTCTAGCTTTTCTCCAAGAAAAGCCGAGCCGTCAGCTATTTTGCCCCGGAGTGAAGCTGCTTTGCCGCCAAGCGATTCCATGAACTGGCCGACTGTCATCCTTGAGGGAAATGCATGCGGGTTGATCATGATATCTGGCACAATGCCATCCTCAGTGTATGGTAGGTCTTCTTGGTTGACAAGCATGCCGACAACTCCTTTCTGGCCATGCCGTGAGGCAAACTTATCCCCAATCTCGGGGATGCGCATGTCGCGAACTCTAATTTTGTACATCTTGCCGCCTTCAACTGACTGAGTAACAATGACTGTATCGACCACACCGTTCTCTGACGGTCTGACGCCAACTGAAGTGTCTCGCCTGTATGGACCCTTCACCTCAAACTCCTTGTATTCTTCCATAAACCTTGGCGGCGATGTTCTACCAATTAAGATGTCCCCTCCATTCACGACTGCCTCATGCATTATTGCGCCATCCTGCTCAAGCAAACGGTAGGCCTTCTCGCCTCTGTAGCCCCGAACGTTGGCATCCGGTGGAGGTACTTCAAAATTATCTTTCATCCCGCCAGGATATTGCTTTGCTTCTGCCTCATAAATCCTATAAAAGAATGTCCTGCCAAGCCCTCTATCTACTGATGCTTTGTTGAATACTACGGCGTCTTCTATATTGTAGCCTTCAAACGGCAGCACAGCGACGACACAATTCTGTCCTGTAGGGCGGTCTTCAAGACCAAGTAAATTAATCGCCTTTGTGCTCACTACGGGCGTTTGCGGATAGAGCATAAAGTGCTGCCTGACGTATGTGCTTGCGTTCATTAATGGGGTAGAAAAGCCAAGACTTTGCTTTGCCATCGCACTTTCATAGGTATTCCTTGGGGACTGGTTGTGCTCTGGATATGGAATGATTGAGGCTCCAACACCCAAGATGGCAGATGGGAATATCTCTAAATGAGTGTGAATGGGCTCTATTTTCTTTGGATCAATTGCGACATAGCAGTTCTCTTCCTCATTTGCGTCTACCAGCTCGATCATACCCATATAGATAAGATCATTCCAAGAAAGGAACTTTTTCGATACCTTTTCAATTACCTCGTATGTTACAAGTGGCCTGCCTTCTCTAATGACTACAAGAGATCTAAGCACCCTGCCAGCGTTGCAGCTAATGTAAAGACGCTTTGTGGCATTAGGATTTTGAGAACTGTAAAGATAGATGCCGACATGGGGATGGATTTTGCCTGATCTCCTCATAGACCTAAGTGTGTCAGCAAGGTGTTCTCCTTTCTCAATGTAGCCGATAAGTCGGCCATCGACGAATACCCTTGTGCCAGACTTCCTCAGAGCCTGGTCGACTTCATCTACGCTCTGTATTCCCAACTCATACAACTTTTCTGTAATTTCGGCATTCTGGATGTTGACTGAAATTATAGCTGACAGTGCAAGATTCTTGACAAGACCGCAGTTGGAGCCTTCGGGAGTTTCTGCAGGGCATATTCTGCCAAAATGCGTTGCATGCAAGTCTCTTGCTTCAAAATTAGGTTGGCTCCTACTAAGAGGCGACTGGATCCTTCGCAAATGCGAAATAGTGGACATATAGTTTGTCCTATCAAGCAACTGTGTGACGCCTACCCTGCCCCTACCCCAGTTGCCTGTTGCAATTGCATTGTTCAGCTTGTCTGACACAATGCCAGGCCTGACAGCTGCAGCGACGGCGTTGATGCCGCGCTTTTGGCCTGAGCGCTCGAGCTGATACTTCATATCACGTATCAAATTGCGAAATGCAGTCCGGAATAGGTCGGCAAGCATCTGACCAGCAAATTTGATCACCTTGTTACCATAATGGTCTTTATCATCTGTACCTATCCAGCCAAGTTTGAGTTCAATAAGCTTGCATGCTGCCTCACCCAAGAATAGGGCCTTTTCGTGCCTATTGTCAGGGTTTTTGCCGATGTGTGGCAAAAGACCCCAATCAAGCAATGTTTCTGCTCGCTTAATTTGGAACTCTTCAAGCATGCCAGGCGCAATCCTCTTGCTGATATATACGATGGCATCCCTGCTTCTATTTACATCACCTGCCTTTTCAAATGAAGGCTCGAGTTCATCTTGTATGATCTCATTGAGTGAAACTGAGTCAGCAATATCCTTGTCTGATTCAAGACCAAGAGCCCTTATTAGCGTGATAAGCGGAATGTCTACAGGCGAGCCAGGGATCTTAGTTACTATTGAACCATCTGGGCGCATTACCAGTTCTAATTTCGCTCTATAGCCCACAATTGAGGAATAGACTTTGGCCTTGTACAACAGAGTGCCCGTAGTCTCTTCGGCATCGACAATTATTTTGTTATATGAAAGATCTTCAAGTCCTACTATGACGCGTTCTGAGCCGTTAATGATGAAGTACCCGCCAGGGTCCCGGGCGTCTTCGCCAAATTCTACAAGTTTGGACTCAGGCAGGTTATGCAGAATGCATGTATTGGACTTGACCATCACCGGCATGTCGCCTATGTGAATAAAGCGCGATTCCAGAATCTTGCCGTCTTCGACTACGCTACACTCCAGCATCACAGGCGATGCATAGGTCAAGTTACGAAGCCTTGCTTCCATTGGGGCAACATGTGTTATTGAGCCGTCAAGCTCCATTATTCTAGGCTGCTGGAGCTTGATCTTCCCCAATTTGATCTTGTAAGGATATTCTGCGGTTTCTATTTCAATTTCGCCTACTTCATCTATTATACTTTGGAGCCCTCGCTCCATGAATTCGTTATAAGAGTTCAGGTGCTGCCTTGCAACGCCTTCCCTTCGTAAAATATCGTTTATGATTGGCCACATCTCGATAGAATTCTCTATCATTGTATACTCAACCCTCTACGACGTAACGGTAATATACACTTTCACCTGCAGTTGGGCTCTTTCTCGTTATTTTAATAATGTCACCTGGCCTAACATCTAAGTCTTCGAGTGCCTTATCAGTTATCATGATATATGGAAGCTGGCTTGGCTTAGCGTTATACTTTTTTAGAATTTCTTCTGCCTCATCTTTGGGCAGAATTTCGTGTTTTGGCTGGTAAATATGGTTCGTTATCTTGACTACCTTTTTTTCAGACAATAGAACATACCTCCGAATAGAAAAATAGATATCCTATAAAGAAAAACATCAAAGTCAAACCTAATGAAGAGTGAGCATATATAAGTATTCGCACTCGTGTGGTAACTGATTTTCTTTTGAGAAATTTAAGTAATTACATTACGGGGCTTGTTTGAAATGGACTAAGCATGAGAGTTTATGTACAAAAAGGATAAATAGTGACGCAATTATAGCGTGATAGAGTGCATGAAGGAAATGGACTATAAAGTGTATACACTAATAGGAATATTACTGGCATCACTTGCCTTGGCTGTACCGATTGGAACTACATATGCACAAACAGAAGGTGGTGCTACTACTAACGCGACAGGTGGTGCTACGACTGACGAGGCGGCTGTTCCTGCTATTAACGCAACAGGAGGAGGAGAATGGACAACATTTGACCTTACAGCAGCGGGCCAAACATATCCAATAGAGTACATGATTACTGGTGGCTCTGTGGAGAACATGACAATCCATGGCGAGAACCAAACGCTTGGAGTTACAATTAACTCAATGAGTAATGGAACGCTAGCTCTTAGACTACCAAGAGAGGTAATTGATTCTCAAACAGCTGAAGGAGAAGATGCCGATTTTGCAGCATTTATTGATAACGCTGAATATGAAGAACCTGGAGAAATTGAGCCAGGAGGAGATGCTAGAACACTGCTAATTGGCTTCCCAGCAGGTGCTGGATCAATCGATCTTATAGGTACTTCTGTAATTCCAGAATTCAGCACAATAGCTATAATCGTGCTGGCTGTTGCAATTGTTGGAATAGTCATAGCAACTGCAAGACACGGCAGGTTCAATATCGGCCAAAGGATGTAAAACTTCCGCTCCTACTTTTTATTGCTTGATAAAGCCTTACCGAAGGGTGTTATCGTTGTCGTCGTTATCATCGCAAGATGGGGCCTTCGGAGGGATTTGAACCCTCCTCAAGCGGTCTCTGCCAAAAGTCGAAATATAGTGTAGACCACAGCCGCCTATACTAACCAGGCTATACTACGAAGGCCAGCCAGCAAATTTGCAACAACTACAGTATATAATCGTTCGACCATCCTGATCATGTATTTGGAAGTATGCCGACTCTGACAGTTTCAACATCTAGGTTCTCAAGCCGATCTGCAAGACCATTGAGGCCTATTGAGTCACCCCCCAAGTGTCCCATTACTACAAGGTTGCCCTCCAGCTTTTCTTCCCTCATTTTGATCAATTCGCCATAATCTATATGCAGATAAATGACCGTAGAAACACCATGTTGAAAGTATGCCTTGGCAATGTTAAAGCCACCGTTAGTCCCCGCAGCTACCACCAAAGTCCAATGGCCTGCTTTGTTGTTTTGATTTCCAAACCTTACTCGTACCTTGGTTGCAGCATGGCGGAATTCGGGGATCTTACTAATGGATTTGACAATATCTGATACATGTTCTGTCCTGCCGGCCTTGATGGCGCGCAATATAACCTGCCGCATGTATTCGTCACATGGCTGGTGAATATTGACAAGTGGCATGCCAAGCGCTTTGGCAGCTCCGACAACATCACTATAAATATCAGCATGGTTACGTGTCTCTATTCGCTCCTTGAGCTTCTCAACGGCCTCTCTTGCGATTTTCTTTGGAACACCATGCTCTACCATATAATCGATGTGCCTATCGAATACTTTGTAAAAATTCACTGCAGCAGCACCAATTGGGTGGTGAGCAATGACTGCATCACACCCAAGCTGCTTTGCAAGCATTAGTTCTGCGGTTCCGATGTCTATTCCGATAAGCACTTTGTTTATGTTCTTACCTTTTATGTGCACAGCACTGTCTGCCGGCATTTTCTTCCAACCTGCAAGTTCCAGCCCCACTTTCATTATTCTGTCTGTATTTACAGCCACGGCTATACCAGTCGGCACAGTGAAAAATTTAAATCTGATCTGCAAGCCAATATCAAAGCCAGCATGAGTTGTTCAGACGAGCATGTTTCACACTCTATACACAACAACCTAATCCAGATCACGCCCCAGCTAAAAACAAGGTTGCAGAAAGCGAAGTACGGAGTCTATAACCACTCTTCAGTGGAGCTATGCCACTGGACAAAAAAGTCGTTTGCGGAAGAAGGTAACTGCTATAAACACAAGTTCTATGGCATCTCTACTCATCAATGCATGGAAATGACTCCAACTGCAATGAACTGTGAAAACAGGTGCATTTACTGCTGGCGCCCAACGGAGTTTTATGATACGCTGCAGATGCCAGAGGACCTGGTCGATGAGCCGGATATCATCATTGAACAATTGATGGCTGAGCGGAAAAAACTGATAAATGGCTTTTATGGAAACCCTAAGAATAATAAGAAAAAGCTTGATGAATCGCTACTGCCAGCCCATTATGCAATTTCATTATCAGGCGAACCCACGATGTATCCTAAGCTGCCACAGCTAATAAAATACTTAAGGTCACTCAAGGCAACTAAGTCTATTTTTCTGGTGACAAACGGGCAAGAGCCGGATATGCTAAAGAGGTTAGCTGTAGAAGACGCATTGCCCACTCAGATTTATTTATCGACTAACGCTTCAAATAAAAAAATGTTCTATCAGATAAACCGTCCACGTCACCGCGACGCATGGGAGCGCTGGTGGGAGAGCCTGAGGTTACTTGCAACCCTTAACACAAGAACTGTGCTTCGGATGACTCTGATAAAAGGATACAACGATAGCCACGATTTTGTTAGAGAATTTGCAGATATGATGGTGCATGGTAATCCTCACTTTATTGAGCTGAAATCTTATATGCACATTGGTATGTCGACTCAGCGGCTAGAGCAAGACCATATGCTGGAAATGAACGAGGTAAGGAACTTTGCAGCAATGCTGTGTGCCACGATGCGTTCATTCAAGATAATGGATGAAAGTGAGATTTCAAGGATAGTGGTATTACAGAATCAAGTGCGGTATGTGGACAGGTGGATTAAGGGATACATACTTTGAATGTTAGAGCTTTAAGTACCACTGTGCAAATTTTTCAAGTGCTCTTTTGCGATGCGAATATTCATTCTTGCTTTTCTTTAGCTCCGCAAATGTAAGGTCAGTGCCATCAGGGATAAATATGGGATCATAGCCCCAACCGGGCTCTGTTATCCTATCAGATATCCTGCCGTCAACTCTTCCATCTGATATTGACAATATTATTCCATTATAGAAGGCAATCACTGAGCTGAAGTATGCTGACCGTTTGGCTGATCCAGCAAGTAATTTTAGTATACCGTCATTTCCAATGGTTTTAAATACAAATGAAGAATACTGGCCTGGAAATCCTGCAAGGCTGTGGATAAATAAGCCATCGTCTTCAACTATGACTGGCCCGCCTACTTTTGTAAATGCAGTTTTTGCCTTCTCTCTTGCAATTTCCTTAAGGGAATCTGATTGGATTTCAATAAGATGGAGTTGAGAAAACTCGACAGTAATGCTTCGTGTCGAGAGTATTGATTGGACTTCAAGGAACTTATTTTGGTTTGTGCTTGCAAAGGTTATGTTTTTCATAGTCTAAGCCATCCGGGCGTATCTTCCGCGCTCCTCTATCTCCCTGACATTTTCTAGAATTTTCTCTGTCTTTTTACTAGAAGCAACACTAGCATAACCTTCCATAAAGCGAGGAAAGGCTTTTCTGACTACTATGTGTGCACTAGTAAATACTTCTTTTATGAGTCTGATATCGGTTGCCATATCTTCGGTCCGCTCTGAATAGTATGAAAGCCCAAAGTCTAGCAGGACAAGCCTCTTGTTCATTACAAAATTTGAAGTCGTCAGGTCGCCGTGAATAATGTTGCTTGTGTGCAACAGTGCAGCATAGCGACCTATCTTGTAGCAGATGTTCGGGGTTAGCACATCGCGGACATTTTGCCCTTCAACATACTCCATTATTATTTCGGCCTTAGCAGGATCAACAAAATATACAAATGGACTCATGACGCCTGCGGACTTGGCAGCAGACATGAAACTTGCTTCATGTATTGTCCTGTGCTTTCTGATTATGGAGTCTAGCTCCGGATGACGATAGGACTTGGGTGAGCGCACTTTGGAAACCGCCTTCTTGCTATCCCACTCTACAATGTAAATGTCGGCTTCTGCTCCCTTTTTTATCAGCATTGGCTGCAATAGTAATATAGGCTCTGCTTTGAAGATAAAAATGTGGTGAGTTTTGAGCCAGCACCGGGCGAAAAAATACTCCTTGACGAGGACTGCTCTGAGGACAAGCTCAGAAGCGGTATACTCGTACTGACTGACCATAGGTTGGTATTTCAAAGAACACAAGGCAGAATAGCAACTCTTTCAAAAAAAGAGACTGAAGTTGTTCTTGACATACCGCTTGAAAAAATATCTTCTGTCAGGTCTGAAGGGTTCCTTGTGAAAAAGCTAGTGGTAGTCGTAGCAGGAGAGCAGATCTACAAGTTTGGTGTGTTTAATAATGGGAAATGGGAGCGCCAAATAAAGCAGATCACTAGCGGCGCCAGCTGACATGCACAGTGTCAAGTCGCCACGACTGGCGCACTGTTGACTCTTCCACTTGAACATTCATTTTTGTAGCCAGGTACTCCTGCAATGCAGTCCACGCGATTTGAGCACCATTGTCACCAGCGAACTTGATTGGGCAGACAAACAATTTAGCATCTTGCCGACTGCATACACTATCAAGCATCTGAGCAAGCCTCTTGTTTGCTGCTACCCCACCCACAATCATCATTTCTTTCTTGCGGGTGAACGAAAGAGCCCGCTCGACAGCCTCTGCTAATATCGCAAATGCGGTTTCCTGCAGAGAGTAGCATGTATCTGCCAACTCAGTCTTGTGTGAAGCAAACTTGACCGCTGCAGTCAGTAGCCCCGAAAATGAGACATCGTTTCCTTTAATGACATACGGTAACTGTGTGTATTTCCCAGCAGACTGGCTTGCTAATTGTTCGATCCTGTTGCCACAAGGGGAGGCAAAGCCAAGAGCCCGACCAAACTGGTCTAGTAATTGTCCTACTGTGATGTCAAGTGTCTCGCCAAAAACCCGCCAACGGCTATGGGAAAATGCAAGTATCATCGTATGGCCGCCTGACACCAACAACACAAGTGGGTCGGAAGCGCCTGTAAGCATTGCTCCAAGCTCGATATGGCCAAGGGCATGGTTGGTAGGTACAAGCGGCTTCTTGTAAAATCCTGCAACTGTCCTTGCTATAACTGCACCAACGCGCAAACATGGCCCAAGACCCGGTCCGGCAGAGTATCCGACAATGTCAATGTCCTCCATTGTAACATTGGCTAATTTTAGAGCATTTCTTAAAATATCTGGCGACAGTTCCATGTGGTGCCGTGATGCTTCGCGTGGATGTATACCACTCCCCTCTGGTGCCTTGTAGACCTCACGTGTATCAGAGAGTATCTTGCCCGTTGAATTAACTACTGAACAACCAAATGTATGCGCAGTACTTTCAATTCCAAGGCATAGCATAGTTATTATCTTTCACCCCCGGCTTGTCGCTGATGCTATCTTAATCACATCACCATTTTTCAGCGGGTGGTTGGCAGCAATCCTTTGTTTAGTCCTTGCGTCAACTGCATATAGAAAGCCCTTTGCTAGATCGGCGTGTATTGCTTCTGCAAGATTCTTGGCCGTTGAACCTTCAGGTAGAAGCCAGACATCAGGCAGAATATTCCCCTTCTTGTCTGTAAGTTTAAACTCGTCTTCTACAGGATACACAGCCACCATGCGGAGTAGCTTAAAGCAGGCAATGTTGATAGCTTCCTGAACTCCTGTAGAACCATATTTTTGCATAAAGGTCTTGACAATGTCAAGCGCCTTTAGTTGCTGGGCATTTAGTGTCACCTCGGGCTTGACTTCAAATGAAACATCTCCAGGGAGGTAATATAGGATACCTTTTTTGGATGCCTTTCTTAATAGCGCCTCGGCTTCCGATGCACAGGGAACCAGCTCCATGCCGCCAGCTTTCAGCTTCTTGATATTATCATCTGCTGCTGACAAGTCAGCTTTGTTGGCTGCTATCACAAACGGCTTGGCTCTTGTACGTAACACTTTGCAAAATTGGAGTATTTCGTCATGAGTCCATGCCACAGGCTTTTTTGAAGCTAAGTTTGATATTTGTATTGCATTTGTGATTGTCTGCTCATTTATTCCAAGGCCCGATAAGCGCTTGGCAAGTAGCTGTTCCAGCTTTTGGCCTTGGCTCTCAGCTTCCCTTACAGTCTTCCCCCAGTCTCTTCCGATGATCGATTCAAGCCAGAGATCAAATTCCTCTTCTACAAACTGGACGTCAAATACTGGGTCTCCAGTTCCAGCTCGAACTGGTCTACCATTGTTATCTGTTGAACCAGAAGCGTCTATGATGTGTATAAGAGCGTTGGCCTGTCTTGCATCATCAAGGAACTTGTTACCAAGTCCCTTGCCTGCATGCGCCCCTGGCACAAGACCTGCTATGTCCACCAGCTTGATAGGGATGAACCTGTTTCCGTCTATGCATACTGAGTGGACCGGGTTATCCTGCACACCAAACTCTCGACAGACACATTTTGTTCGAGCATAAGCTACACCTACATTAGGCTCAATTGTTGTAAATGGATAGTTTGCTACAGGAACGGCAAGGTCAGTGGCTGCATTAAAGAAAGTAGATTTGCCCACGTTGGCCTTGCCAATCAAGCCTATTATCATGTAGCAGCTTCACTTTGGCTCATCCGGCCATTAATGTCTTCTTTCGAAATCTAATAAGATGCAAGCATTATATAATAAGAGTCTTGAAGAAGGATGCGATCCAGCTAATCAAGAGGTTCAGGCTCAAGAAGCACCCAGAAGGGGGCTACTTCAAGCAGACATACATTGCAGACACAATAGTAAACCTTGTGGGGTATGACAAGCCACGATGCATTTCAACGGCGATCTACTACATGCTAGTTGGCGATCAGTTTTCAGCTTTTCACAGAATTAAGTCGGATGAATTGTGGCATCATTACATGGGAGACTCGCTAACACTGTATGCAATAGCTAATGGAAAATTGTCCAAAATCAAAATGGGAAAGAGCAGGGGCGAAGCACCTCAAGTTGTTATAAAGGCAAACACGTGGTTTGCTGCCTCACTCGACGATAAGAAATCATACTGTCTGCTTGGTTGCACAGTATCACCTGGCTTTGATTATGATGACTGGGAGCTTGGTAAAAGGAATGAGCTTATCAAGATGTATCCTCAACACAGGACAATCATTGAAAGATATACAATGACCATTGTTTAATAGTCGCAAGATTAATTTTGATTGTGTTGCCTGCCCCCAATACTATAACGCCTACAGCAGTTTGCATTGTAAGCGGAGGACTTGACTCAGTATGCTATGCTGCTTCACTTGCAGCAAACAGTGGCTATGATTTGTATTTATTGACGTTTGCATACGGCCAACGAGCAGAACGCGAAATTGAGCGTTCACGTTACTTTGCCAAAGTGCTAAATGCAAAAGACCACAAGGTAGCAGATATGGGCTTTATGAAATCAATTTACAGCAACAGCAATGCCTTGACAGATGGCTTGCAAGAACTGTCACGAGAATTTTCACAGAGCTTAGTCGTTCCCATCCGCAATGCGGTGTTTCTGACAATAGCGGCTGCATGGGCTATGAGCATCAATGCTAAGGTTGTTGCCTATGGTGCACACATCGGTGACACTCTGCATTATCCCGATTGCCGACCTGCCTTTGTCAATGCAATGACAGAAGCTCTTAACACAGCTGAGTCAGATAGCATCCTGTCGGGTTTGCGGCAGCAAATAACGATACTATCACCGGCGGTCATGGGACTTGACAAATCTACTTTGGCTAGGACAGGCTACAAGATTTTGGGTGACGAGATATTCCACACATGGAGCTGCTATTCGGATGGTATTAAAGTGAATAGAGATTATTTGCACTGCGGCCGGTGCGAATCGTGTATAAATAGGAAAAATGCATTTACCAGTGCTCAAATAGAGGACAAGACTCAGTATGCAACAGAAAACCACACCGGGCTCAACTACAACAAAGCTAAGTGAAATATTCACAAGCATTGAAGGAGAGGGTATACTTTTTGGCACCAAAACGATGTTTGTGAGGCTGGCAGGCTGTCCATTTAAATGCCACTGGTGCGACACACCCTATGCCCTCCAAATGGACAGCGGAATGGATTATTCCGTTGGAGAAGTAAAAGAGATTATATCAAAGAGCCTTCAGCCAAACACATACAAGATTAATTTCACTGGTGGCGAGCCACTGGTTCAGTACGAAGCAGTCCTCGAGCTAGCAAAATTCGTCAGGCAAAAAGGCTTAAGAGTATACCTGGAGTCATCTTGCTACGACGCTGTGAGGTTTTCTAAGGTCTTGCCTTACATTGACATATGCAAGGTCGAGATCAAGCTAAGAGATTCTAAGATAGTAAATGAAAAGCAGTACTGCAACCTGCTAAATAATGAACTTGAGTGTCTAAGACAGGCAGTCAACAGCTCCAAAACTACCTATATCAAAGTTGTAGTAACAAATTCGTCAAACCTTAAGGAATTCAAAGATATAGTACGTGAAGTGTTCAGAATCGCCAAACCGTCCGAGCTAGCAGGATTTATAATACAGCCAAGTTATAGAGTTGACGAGCCAACATTGGATGTGCTTTTTGGCTTTTATGATGCCGTTTACCCTATGTACGAGCAGGTGCGCATTGTACCACAACTACACAAGATTATAGGAGCTAGATGAAAAGAAAAAATGACAACAGACAAGAAAAATATCAACAGAAAAAAGGTTGCCAAGCTTGTCAGGCAATTATTGATAGAACTTGGCGAGAACCCGGACAGGGAAGGTCTTGCAGGCACTCCAAACAGGATAGCTGACATGTATGAAGAGATATTTGGAGGTTATAGGATGGATGCCCAGCTAGATGTCAGCTTTTCAGAAGAGACAGAGGCTGTCATTGCAAAGGACATACAGTTCTACAGCATGTGCGAGCATCACATGTTGCCATTCTTTGGAAAGGTACATGTTGCCTATATTCCATCTGGCAAGGTATTTGGTGTATCGAAACTGGTAAGGTTGGTTGAAAAGTATTCTCGCCGGCTCCAGATACAAGAGCGGCTTACAAAGCAGATAGCTGATGAGCTTGCACGGATGGGAGTAAAGGGTGCGCTGGTGATAGCAGAAGGTGAACACCTTTGCATGAAGATGCGTGGCGTTCGCAATGATAGTTCGATCACAACTATAGCACATCGTGGAATAATAGAGAAGAAAGAGGTTCGTGAACAGGTCCTTGCGCTTATCTATAACCCCAAGTCTGAAATATCTAGCCTATAAGGATCAGCTTCTTCTTTTTGGAAGAATGAGCATCAGACATGAGTTCCACTAGTCATACACAATATATATCTCAAAACATCACAGAGAATAACGCCTATTGCAAGGTTAACTAACTACTGGAAACTGATCGAGGATTTCTTAAAACTCATCTTCATGCAACTGTGTTGATATTTGGTCTTGTGTCTGCAAGATGACTTGTGCAAAAAATATTTACATAGTATCCCTGCAGAGAAGAGTGGTAATTAGCAGACGACAGACTCATATATAGACTGCATAGTGTGTGGACACAGGTACAGCTCATTGCTGTCGGCTTGCCCAAAGTGCGGCATCCTGAACGATTTAATTTCTGTGCCTGTACCTCCACCAAAGAAGAAAGGCGCTGCTGCTGGCAAAGTAGCGATAGGCATAATGATTGTCATAATTGTTATTGCAGGTATAATCTTGCTTGCTCCTGCTCTTGCCAACTTTGTACTCCAGCAGAAGGATAATCCGGCAATTACGATCCTGCAGCCGTCTAGCCAACAGCCTAGGACTATGCCTCGCGAAGAGCTTGTAGAGCATGTACTAGACAGGATAAATAAAGATAGAACTGACTTCGGTCTACCCCCAGTAGAACTGAGCTCCAACCAGGCCGCGCAGATACATGCAGAGGATGTTTTCAGAACCAAACAGATCTCTCACTGGATGACAAATGGAGAAAAGCCATACATGACCTACACCCAATATGACGGGGAAGGCAGTGTGCAGCAAAATGTAGCTGTTGCTGGCTTTAGCCCTGAGCAGTATGAGCAGTGTGTCACAGATATTCTAGTGGAATGTGAAAAAGTAGAGCCACTGTCCACTATCGAGCAGTTGCAGTATGAGATGATGCACAATGACAAAGAGTGCTGTAATGATGGCCACAGGAACAACATCCTAGATCCACGCCATACTCATGTAAGCATCGGCATAGTGTATGACCAATATTACCTTGCATTAGTCCAGAATTTCGAGAACAATTATGGCCTTGACGTAGACGCGGAGGATAGCGAGATTGAGATCTCAGGCACACTTTTGAACGGACAGCTTGATCAAATTGCCATATATTATGACGAAATGCCTAGTAGGGCAGTATATGAGCAGAACAAGGACTTACTGTCCTATTCTGCAGGTGAGCTTGTAGCAGTAGTAGTTAAGCCGCTACCGCCCGGCTATTACTATGAATCCCTGCAGGGCTACAATCTGATCGAAGCCGAGAGATGGACTGAGCAAAGTGATACTGTTAATGTCATGTTTGACCTTGCAGATGCAGTAAATAAGGATGGCACCTATACTCTGTTTGCACTTGTTAAGGACGGCGAAGAGATGTTTGATGTCACATCATATACCGTTTTTGTTAATTCAGAGGAAAACAATTAGTATATTGGACCTGATTAAACTTGAATTATAAGCCTTTATTTTGTTTTAGGACTAATCATTAAGTAAATTATTGGCGTTACTATGTAACTATCAGAGCAAAGAATAGAAGGAAGTACTAGAATAACAATTAGACAGGCATGTGTATCTTTCTCTAGTTACTTCAGATAAATATCTTACTTGACAGCTGAACGATACAAAGTTAAACAGAACCTACTTGTAGAGATATATGCTTTAGTGATTGGTCTTTTTCAAGCTCTAAATGGTCTAAATGGAACTTTTCTTATTTGTCTGCCACCAATTGGTGTTATGTCATTATTACTATTACTCTCGCCAGTCCTTACATCAGTTGTCATCTTTTGCAAATCCTCCATCTTTGTATTGCTGTTATTATTCTTGCTGAGATCAGAGTCAAATCTTTTTTCTTCAAAAGGCGAAACTGGCACTGGATGCTCGTATCTCTTATGACGCTCTACTTCTGATTGGCTCATGAAAGCTTTACCACATTTGTCACATCTTTCTATTGCCATCTCTTTTTTTCTCCCTATTTCTCCTCTCTTTTCTTTATTATTCTCCTAAGGGATCCTTTTTGTCTCGCCTTTGTTTCCCCATCATCTTCTAGTTTCAAATCACTCAGACTCTCCATAAATTTTAGCATGCCCTGCTGCCCTAGCCAGGCTCTTGGTATATTCATTTCGAGGACAGGAAGCCTAACTATTGGATCGTGTTCAACTGCTGGAATACCCTTTATTGCTTGACGCATATAAGCAAATTCGTCAATATGCAAGACTGGAGAGCACCTGAAATTGATTATCGACGGATGATACAGCCTAATAAATGACTGCCATACAATAAAGCCCAGAGCTATAGCACTGCCAAACATTCCATATACGCTATTTATTGTAAATGACCCCCACAGGGACATTAAAGCTGTCAGAGCAATGATGCCAAGTGCAGCTGTTGTCGCATCAGTAAATGTCTTTACATTATGTTTCACATTTCTAGAAAGCCGAACACCTACGTGTCTACTGCATTTCTTGTCTATCTTGTCCAATAGTTCTTGGTATTCATTCCATCTAGCTATTTGCTGTTCGTAGTCTATATCAGATAACCTTTGGCTTGCTATAGTCTTAAGTTGTCGAAAAATCTTTCCTCCTACACTATTACCATTATTACTGCTGTCATTAATGACACTCTCAAGAAAAGGATTGGGATGATATTCATCGTTTAGTCTTCTTGCCATAGACAATAAGGAAGTCGTTGTAATCCTAGTTATAGATTTGGTAACAATTACTACGTAAATGAACTGAAAATCAATCTACTGTGGTGATATTACGCAGGATATTGAAGAAATTATGTCCTATTGCCCATTTTTCTTTGGTAGCAGATGGATGTGCCAGTACCATATTGTATAGCCTTTAGTGAAGAAATTCAGCCATCAGCTCTCCAGTGCACTTACAGGGTCAAGAGCCTGCCAGTTGTCAAGCATATAGAATAGTATGGAATAGTTACCGGTACTAAACCCGCTGTAGAAGGGCTGCAAGGTAGAAACTACAGGCAGACCGCCCTTGCATGCTGCTATCTCCTTGAGCTTTTTTATTTCATAACCTTTGATCCGTGGCACGCCGGCGCTTGACTTTACTTGAATGAACCAATATGCGTTGTCGCATGTAGCAATAATATCTGCTGGCCCCCTGCTTCCTCTTGATAGGGTGACGTCCCACCCCAAAGACTTTAGATAAAGAGCCACTACATATTCGGCCTCTCGTCCAAATCTGCTCCAAGAATACAATTAAGCTTCATTCTCAGCAAGAACCCATATAGCTTTTTTCGGTTGCAATTTTTTACCCCAGGCTCAACAAGATACTTATGGGACGGCAAGATCGATAGTGCCTGTAACTCATATGACCAGTAACTACGCCAACATGAAGGTAGGGCAATGGGACATAACTGATCTCGTCAAAGATCCTTCCAGCGAAGAATTTTCCCGGTTTTTGAGATCAATTGAAGAACAGGTTGTGCAATTTGAAGGGAGCCGGCAGCTCCTACGCCCTGATATTTCGCTGGAAGAGTTTGAACGCCTTATTTATATGCTTGAAAGCATATCTGAAAAAGTGTCAGTTGCAATCAGCTATGCATATTTGGGATACTATGCAGATACGTCTTCAAACGAAGCATCTGCATTAGTCATCAAGATGGAAAAACTGGCATCAGAAATCAGTAACAGGATGTTATTTTTTGATTTATGGTTCAAAAAACAGATCGATCACGAAAACGCAAATAGATTAATAAATGCCATTTCAATGCCGTATCAAGAACATCTCCGCCATAAGCGGTTAGTCGCCAAGTATTCGCTCAGCGAGCCGGAGGAAAAAATAATCAGTACTCTTGAAGTTACTGGGAGCCGAGCACTTATCAAGCTGTATGATAAGATGACAAGCAGCTTTGAATTTACGATGAAGCTTCGGCATGGCAGAAAAACAATAGAGAAAAAATTTGACAACAAGGAAAAGCTAGTATCGCTAGTCAGAAGCCCTGATGAGAAGAGAAGAGAAGCTGCCTACAAATCATTATTGCAAGTTTATAAAAAGAACAGTGGCGTGCTTGGCGAGATTTATCAGAACATCATCATGCAATGGCGCGACGAGGCAATTTCGATGCGCGGATATAGCTCTCCAATCTCCGTACGTAACATAGCCAACAACCTTGACGATGTAACAGTGAAAGCGTTACTGGCGGCATGTAGGAAAAACGTGATCATATTTCATGACTATTTTGTAGAAAAATCCAAAATGCTAGGAATGAAAAAATTGCATAGATATCACCTCTACGCCCCTCTATCGAAGAAAGCATCGGACAGCAAAAAGTTCACCTATGGCAAAGCAATTGACACTGTGCTGGATAGCTTTGGAAATTTTGACCCTCAGTTCCGGAGGCTGGCCGAGCGGGTGTTTGCTGAACGCCATGTTGATTCTGAGATAAGGAAGGCAAAGCGGGGCGGTGCGTTTTGCTATAGTGTGACCCCCAAGATGACACCCTACGTGCTCGTAAACTTTGATGGACTTTCAAGGGATGTATCGACTCTTGCCCATGAGTTTGGCCATGCAATACACAGCATGCTTGCATCGGACATGCCATTAATAGTATTTCATGCACCTCTTCCGCTTGCAGAAACCGCGTCAGTATTTGCCGAGATGCTGCTCAACGAAAAACTAGCAGAAAAAATGTCGAAAAAGGAACAAAGAATTTTGTTAGCAGAGCAAATAGACAACCTTTATGCTACAATAATCCGTCAGGCGTATTTTACGCTTTTTGAAATTGATGCACACAAAGCGATTGGCGAAAATAATACTACAATTGATGTAGTGGCAAAAATATATATGGATAACCTCAAGGAGCAATTTGGCAACTCGATAACAATATCTCCTGATTTTGAGTGGGAGTGGGTATACATCCCTCACTTTTACCACACACCGTTTTACACCTACGCTTACTCGTTTGGCAACTTGCTTGTTCTTTCGCTCTATAGGCAATACAAGCTTGAAGGCAGATCATCTTTCGTCCCTAAATATTTCAAGATATTGTCTGCAGGTGGATCGAGGAAGCCAGAGGAGCTCCTGATGGAAGCAGGCATTGACATTTCAAGAGAAGAGTTCTGGCAACAAGGATTTGACTACATACAAGAAATGATAGAGCAGCTGAAGGCCCTTGCTCCATGATGACATCATTCTAATTGTAGCCATAGTTGGATCTATGTCTGCAGGCGTCCTGTTACCTACCGCTGGCAGGATGGTCGAGCCATATATCCTTGTGTGGCTTGGTGCCCTATTGTTTCTAAACTTGTTAAGACTCAACCCATCTGACCTTATTGCAGTATTTAAGAAACCAAAACAGCTCGCAGTATTGTCAATTATCAAGTTAGTTGCGTTACCGGCGGGAATGTATGCTCTGGCATATGTTGTTTACGAGCCTTTCGCTCTACCAATTCTTCTCCTTTCTGGCATATCTACAGGCCTTGGCGCGCCGTTTGTTGTAAACCTCGTAGGCGGCCAGCTTCCGCTTGTAATAGGCATGATAATTATTACCTCAGTTGCAGTCCCATTTGTGCTGCCATCTATTGTCTATGCATTTGTTCACTCGCAGTTTGAAATACCTTTGCTGCATATGATGTTCTTGCTTTCTATTGCACTGTTCACGCCGCTGGCAGCTGGCTGGCTCACGCAGAAGTATTTTCCTGCAGGTTCAAAATTTTTAGACAGGAATTCGTTTCCCTTATCACTTGTTTTCATTATACTCATAAACTTGGGTATATTTGCCAAGTTCGCAGGATTTTTTTATTCAGAACAGACGTTCCTGCTCCAAACTGTGGCAACAGCATTCCTCTGCTATGCGGTCTACTGCCTAGTAGGATATGTAGGAGCAACAGGTAGCCGCCAAGAGAAGAGGGCAGGTCTCATTGCCACAAGCTATGTCAACAATGTCCTTGTTGCAGTGTTTGCATTTCAGTTCTTTGGCTTGCAAGTTGCAGCGCTTGCTGCACTGTATAATATTCCATACTACGTCGGAATTATAGCAATTAAGAAAGTTATTCTTGCTTCGGATCGACCACATTAAAGTCCTTCATCCTGATTGGTGTTAGGTCCATGATTCTGTAGTAGACTTCAATTTTAGAGAAAATATATAAAATTGCTAATTTTGTGTAAATATATTGTGTTGCTGTAATTGGGAAGAGAGGGCCAATGAAATGTGGATTCAAGCCTCAGTTGCAGTAGCGCCCATTCTCTCGTTTTCTTCTGTTGCAGAGAGACCACCTGTTTCAGCTCCTTCTGTGACCACCTCTCGTCCTTCTTCTCCCTCGGGTAGAACAATAGAAGACTGTATTTCTGGATAGAGTTGCGTTATCATAGCAGGCGTATTGGCTCTTATCCAGTCAGCCATAGCCCTTTCCTCTGCCAAGTTTTGATTTAATACAGGCACAGTATCTCCGGCGTTCATTAATTGTGCCACTTGAAGCAATGTATCATACATTGTAATTTCTGCATTCTCTATTATTAGATCTTCCTTTGCTGACTTTATTTGCCGCTCTGCAGAAGTCATTGATTTTTTTAATGTATTGGCAAGGGTCCTTGGAGGTACTAGAATAGGTAGTTGTCCAGAATCGTTGATTGGTCTTGCTCCGAGGTTTGTGATAAGTTGCTTTAGCCTATTTTGCTGATCTCTTGTCACCTCTAAATGTTGTTGGAGCTGTTGCTTTGCATCCTCCAACTGTATTTCTTTTACCCTTGATTGCAGCCTTGATACTGCTGCATTTTCAAAAGATAGTGCCTCATTGAGATATTGAGCCAGTTTCTCTTCAAGTGTTAATCGTTTAGCATCTTGCCTGCTGCTGCTGCTTGCTCTTCTTGTTTTCTTCTGTCCTTTACCCTTTGGGGATTTACTGCTCCTCTTGTGTGCCAATTCTAATTGAAGAAGACACTCTATTTCTATTAATCGTTGAAGAAGAAGTTACTAGTATATGATTTAAACGTCTAGTAAGTTCCATTCTTATTTTCCAATAATTTTCTTGTAGCCCTAGTAATCTATGAAAAAATCCTCAGGGTTTAGAAGTATTTACTTTTCCGAAAAAAAGGATCATGGGGTTTGAACTGACATCTACATATATAAACCACATCATCGTGAGCGAACTTCTTATCCCAGCTGATCTCAGCTAACCTGAACGGTTTTTGCAGATCGAGTGTTAAAATGTACAATGCCTCATCCTTCATAGCTTAGTGCGTATTAATGATATACGAACATATACGAAACTCTAATGTAACATCCCTTTACAATTGCAATCACACATGATCCACAGAATATCTGCCGCAAGAAGCTACATAATGATTTGTACTTGATCTATCTACTCATGCATACACATGACCATAGGAGATAGATTTTATGCATCTGCTGCATCTAAAATGGCCTTTGCCTGCTTGTAGTGAACGGCATCTATCATCTTGCCTTCAAGTCTTACTGCGCCTCTTCCAGTTCCCTTATTCATGGCCTGACCAAGCACTTGTACTACCTTTTTTGCCCACTCGACTTCGTTCTTGCTGGGACGGAAGACTTTGTGCACTGGTTCTATCTGACTGGGATGAATTATGCTCTTACCAGAATACCCAAGTCGTCTTGCCATTGTCGCATCTTTGGTAAGGCCATCTATGTCATCGAT
>DATFBV010000145.1:0-2672 GCA_035253605.1 Nitrososphaera sp. | reverse complement strand
TTCTGCTACTGTTGCTACTGCTTCTCGTTCTCTCTTATCCATATCAGTCGCCTTTCTTCTTTTTATTATGCTAGTACTAACAGTCACACTACCTTCTTGTGTGAACTTGATGGCATTATTTAGCAGATTAGAAACAACTTGGGTCAGCCGTCTTCTATCTGCTTCTACTAGCACGGTAATGCTACTACTATCATTGTTCGCAGATTCATACATCACTTTTACATTACTAGTACTTGCAATTTGTCGTCTACAATCCTGTACGGCGTCTACTATTACATCATTTAGGTTGAGCCTTTCTTTTCTTAGTTTTAGTGTATTGCTTTCAATTCTTGTAACATCTAGTATGTCTTCTGTAAGTTGATGTAATTTGTTTGCATTTCTGAGAATGATCTCTAGCATTTCTAGCGTTTCTTTTTCCTCTTGCTTCCCTTCTTGTTGCAGTTCTTTTATTTTAGAATACATTAATTCAGAAAGATTAAGTATTGGCACTATTGGTGTTCGCAGCTCATGAGCCGCTATATTGATAAATTCTCTTTGCACTTTATCTGCTTGTTGCAATTTCATATTTACTTCGTATAATTTCTCGTTTGTTGTATTCGATTCCCAAAGTAGCTCAAAAAATGATTTAAAAGCACCAACAGTAGGCTTGCTGTTTGAGTATGTAGCAAAACTCAGAGCTTTTGAAAATGTGTCTGCTTCAGGATCTCGTAACTCTGCTCTAAACAGTGTATCGTCATTTACTATGAAAACTTTGGTAGCTAGATTGATTCTGTTGTTTAGAACTTTGATGTTTGGTGCTTCTTCGTATATCCGCTTTATAATTTGGGCATTATCATCGTCAATAGAACAAATAATTCTGATATCTGTTGCTTGATTATTTTTTGAGGCTACTAATAAATGATCTAAGACACCCAATTCATATTCCATCATCAATGCCTTTGTGCTTGGCAACAACAGAAGGGCGCTACTCTTGACAGACTTTGCCAAATTAACATAAATCTCTGAAGCCATCTCTGGATTATTAATAACTTGATAAAATTCTTCTTCTTCGTCCTCTTCAATCTCCTTTATCCTCTGCTCAGCAGGTATTGCTTTGCTCCAAAAAATATCAAAAATATTCTGCTGTTGCTCTACCATTTCCTTTGAATTGCTATAGATAAGCTTTGGTAGTGGCTGTCCCTCCTTCATTGTGGGAGCCACAATATACTCTGTTTCGCTTACCCCAAAGTTTCCAATCAAGTGACTGATGTGGCGCACCTCAGCAAATTCCATTAGATCTTTGCAGTGTTTGAGGTTATCTTTGGTCATGTCCGTAACAGACCTTATCTTGATGCCTCTTCTTTTCATTCCCTGGTAGGCATCCCTAAACACCGTCATGACAATGGGTGTCGCTGCGGAACTGGCACACCCATCGAATTTCTTTGACACGTTTGAGAAGAATTCCCAAGCTTGCTTTGTGGTTGCTTCAGGCCCAATCAACATTTCTGTTCTTTCGTCTTTGGTTCCTTTTTGGTTGCCGTGTAGAGAGCGTTTCTTCGCCCGAGCTCTGCCGTGTGACATGAGTTATCTTTCTTACTGTTATGTAAATTATATATATATTGTGTTAAGAGATTGAAGGATTTGCCGTATCAGGTAACCATTCGTGGAGATCTACTATAATGAGTGGCCTTAAATTGTATATTTATTAATATATATGCCCTGAGGCTAAGAGCCGCTATGTCGAATAGAGTTAGGTAGATCTTAGGTATTTGCGAAGATTTCTATGGTAGATGCTAAAAAATGGCAAACTGAGCCACTACGAGCGTGCTCGGCTGAAACCTGTCCGCTGATAAGTTCAATCCTCTATTTCCATTGAAGGTTCAATTCTTCCATCGCTATTACTATACTAAGTATAGTTTATAAACTGGCAAGGAATGAAAAGTGTATTGCAAAAGTCGCTTTCCGCCGAGAAACAATATCCTACCATCTCTGCATGGCTCCTCCCCGAGGTCAAGTTTGCTCAATGCCCAATCAGAACTAGCTTAGGTGTATTGGGCAAAAAGTGGACAATGCTGATACTGAGAGATATTGGAATACTTGGTGTACAACGATTCAATAGGCTTCTCGATTCCATTCAAGGCTTAACGCCTAGGGTTCTGTCGATGCGCTTAAAAGAACTAGAGAAAGAAGGATTCATCAAGTGCATCGAGAGGGAAAAAAAATCTCCGATGGCAGTGCACTGGACACTTACAGAGAAGGGAAGAGATGCTCTACCCATCTTGTTGCAATTTACCGTCTTCGGCTCAAAGTGGCATGCTGATGTGGTATTTGAGGATAAGATTCCTCGACGGGCCAATGAACTCTTCCAACCTGAAGCCATCAAAGTCCTGCGCAGTATGGTTGATATTTGAGCAAAAAAGATAACAGAGCCAGAGTAACAAGAGTAGGTCTCATACAAGATATTATATATAGCTATTGTAGTCAGACTGCTCTTATTGGAGTCTGAACTTCGTTGATTATTCCTATTATTACTATGATCTTCAGATTCCTAGGAACTCTTTGTACTACCATAGAACAAAATAAAATAGAGATAAAAATCCTCTAAAAGCTTAAGATATCGAAACTGCATTTAAAATAATGCGTGAGCCTCTAAGGTCATAGAGACTCACGTTGATCGCATCCTCGCCAGCTGG
>DATFBV010000144.1:0-10286 GCA_035253605.1 Nitrososphaera sp. | reverse complement strand
CAAATATTCTGTTTGTGTCAAGCGCTCAGCAGGATGAGTCAGCCTCTAGTCCCTTCGGAGGTGGCGGTCCACCTCCTGTTCCCAAAATTACACTAAACACTGCTGTTGAGACGAGGATACGCTCTCTTCCTTTTGTAGACGATGTGATCTCATCTTATCAAGGTCAAGTACAGCTAGAATCATCGGGTAAGACTCTTTCGACCTCCGTCTTTTCTATCGATCCCGCCAAGCTCTATGTCATAGCACCCACCCTAGAATTTGAAGAGGGTTCCGCTATGCGATCAAATGATCCATCTGCCATTTACATAGCTGACCAGATAGCCTACCCTCCAGGGGAGAACGCGCCTTTTGCAACCATAGGTCAAACGATGAGAGCTACATATTCTTTTGTTGATGAAAATGGCAATCAGCAGGAAGAAGCTAGGAGCTTTGTGGTAAGAGGAGTAATGAAGCCAACTGGTAATCCAACGATCGACAATGCCGTTGTATTCAATGAAGATGCAGGAAACGCTCTAATGCATAAATCCGGCAAGTATGATGGTTTCTTGGTAGCTGCGGAATCTGGTGAGTTTGTGAATAATGTTGAAGAGGAAATAAGAAAACTATATGGAAATGATATAGGCGTCACATCTCCAGAGGCCATACTAAAGACGATAAGAGAGCTTACAGGTGGGTTCACGGTTTTCATACTAGGAATTGCGCTTGTAGCCCTTCTTGTAGGAGCAGTAGGAATCATTACGACTCTATATACATCAGTAATGGAAAGGACAAAGGAGATAGGCACTATGAAGGCTATTGGAGCGCAGAATAGGAACGTCCTAAGCCTTTTCATGGCAGAAGCTTTAATGATAGGTATTCTTGGAGCCACTTCTGGATTACTTGTTGGTATAGGCGGAGGGTATGTATTGACTGCCGGAATGGGTTCAGCTGGAGGGCCTGACGAGGGCGGCACAGGTAATGGCCCACCCAACGTATCACCTGTCTTCCTTCCTTCAGACTTGGCAACAGTATGGGGTATATCTGTTGGTCTCAGTCTTATCGCCGGTATATATCCTGCATGGAAGGCGTCAAGGCTGTCTCCTATTGTAGCCCTCAGAAGAGAATAATCCCCATCCTCTGTCGTTGAATGTCATGGTTCTATGAAATCTATAGCATAATCATAAAAATGTATTCACAAATATGAGCATCTATAAGTACCGTCATGATACTGTGAGCTAAACTTCTTCTATGTGCAAAAAAGCTAACGATACATCATTGCCAGATTAGCTCCTCAGAACATTGCTGAACAATTGACGCGCAGCCACCTTGGGGTGGTGCAGTGCAAGCTTCATCATGTTAACTTTAGTGAAATCTGCCTTGATAAAATCCAAAAATTCATGAACTGTCATGTCTCGGAGAATTTCAATCTCCTTATCCCATTCCTCATCAGTTAGTTTAAGCCAGCGCGTCTGCACTTTGAGGGCAGATTGTATCTTGGATTCTACCCTGGCCCTCCATGACCGTTCGTATTCTATCAAAGACTCCTTATCGGAGTTCCGTGAAAGAGAGTTTGCTCCAACCTTCCCTGCAAGCCTACCAAAATCGATGGCATAGCGTATACCTTCCAGCACCAGCGGATTTGATTGGCCAGCAGAATCTCCGACCATTATCAGACCATCAGCAATGCTATTTCGCCTAACACCTTGGTTTGGTATAAATCCATAATGGAGTTCTAAGGGTTGTAGCTTACCAACTCCAATCGTATCGAGGGGCTTGAACCTTTTTTCAATTATTTTGTGCAACTTTTCAAGGGGCTCAGCAGTTGATTCTGGTCTGCCAATCCCAACTCCAATTCTCACTCTATTTGGTGAGAGAGGAAATACCCACGCATATCCTGCATCTGAATACTTTTGTCCTACCATAAGGACCCATGTGGTACTGTCTATATCGTCGCAATAGCATTCATATTCTGCGCCTACTCCATAGCGCTTCCAGTTGCTGGCCGCTCCAGCTTTGCGGCCAACAGAAGTACTAAAGCCGCTTGCATCTATTACTAAAGTTGAGCGTACATTTAACATTCCCTCTGGCGTGCTTGCCTTGACTCCGACCACCCTCTGGCCATCTTTGATAACATCGATGACATTGCTCCTTAACTTCAATTGGACACCCTCCTTGGCTGCAAGGATCGAAAGATGCTGGTACATAGCTCTAATATCAAGGACGCATGATTTGGAGACATCTCCTGTGATAAGGACATCATTTGAAGGCGATACAAACCGATAATTCTGAATTGGGTTGTAAAACTTGCTTGGTATGCCAAGCCTCTCCATTTCAGAAATCCAAGTTACACCGCTTGTACGTATGCAATGTGCGATTGATTGGTCCTTTTCAAAGAGAACTACTTTTGCTCCTTCTTTAGCCGCAGAGTATGCAGCTGAAAGTCCTGCAGGTCCTCCACCAACTACTGCAATATCAAATTTTTCTTCTTTTCCTTCCATTATTTTTACTCATCATCCTGTAGTGAAGGATATACCATCGAACCGCATATAGGGCAGTATGGAGCCATAAATCGCTTTTCGTTCACTTGATATACCATTTAGTCTGCGTAGCGCCTCAAAGATATTGCCAGCTACCATGACTTCTTTAACTGGATACTCTATTGTACCATTCATAACCAGCTGGCCGCCTTTTACAACGCCCGAAAAGTCACCGTTAACTGGATTTACGTTGCCAGAAAACCTGCTTATTATTATACCCTTATCTATTTCAGATACTAGTGTATCAACGTTTGATCTCATAGGCTTTATTAGAAAATTGGTTGTAGACACTGTTGGCGGCGAGCTAGTTGATCCCCCTGCATTGCCTGTGCTCCTTACGCCGTCTTTGCTTGCTGTGTGTGTATTGTATAGAAACTTTTTGAGAAAGCCCTTTTCTATCACAATATTTCTACGGTGGAAAACACCCTCTCTATCAAAGCTTGATGCATTGAGTCCCATCACATTAGTTGCGTCATCTTCTACTGTAAGCAGATCAGAAGCTACCTGTTTGCCTATCTTGCCTGCAAAGTAGCTAGATTTTTTATGCACAGCATCTGAGTTGATAGAGTGGGCAATAACTTCCTCTATCATTTCGTTTGCTGCCATGGGAGTTAACAGCATTTCCCCCTTGAAGCTTTGCTCTATCTTGCGTGTACCAAGCGACTTGACTACTGTCTGCGCAAACTCGGTTGCAGTATTGCACACATCAATATTTTTGACATTATGCGAGCCGCCAACCTGGTAGTCAAAGCTTGAGATTTCGGTCCCTTCTATTGCCATTCCCATTATCGACCAGGAAAAGACACTTGCCTTTTCTTTTAGTTCTATCCCATTAGAGTTTGCAAGTGCATGCGTGGCCACCTCGGCGGTAAAGTTGCCACTATCGACGCTTACTCTGCTGTCATACGATTTGGCAGATTTGAGCATCTCAGCTGCCATCCTTGCGGCATCTAATGTGTTAAATGACTCAGCATTTCTATCGTATATACCGCGGAGTGACTTTGACTTTGACCTGGACTTAGGCGGAAGGATATTATGCCTATCCTTTGGACTTGCGTGTGCAACCTTGATCGCCGTAGCTGCAGCATCTCTTATCCTGCTTTTGGCTAGATCGTTGGTAGAGTAAAAGCCAATTGAGCCTTCAAGCACCACCCTAATGCCTATAGAGCCCGTCCTCTGCGATTTGGCTTGTTTAACGTCGTTATTCTCTACGAAGACCTCAGATTCATTGTTCGTAGCCCCATAGGCTTCTGCGTCACTTGCTCCTAGATTCTCCGCCTGCTTTACTGCGTATTGCAAAAGATCTAGAATCACTCTTGCAGCCCTCCGATGATTGCTGTACATCTAATATATGGTCCGCCGCCGTCAACCTTGGCCGGTTGATACTTGCCACAGTAGCCGGTGCCAATATCATATTGAAATTCCTTGCCTACCATGTCAACTGACTGTAGTACCTCAAATGCGTTGCCAGAGATGCTTGCACCCCTCAGCAGCTCCTTCATCTGACCATTTTCTATAAAGTATACCTCTTCTGCACCAAACATAAATTCGCCATTTGCATCTGCCTGTCCATTTCTAGCACCCTTGATAATATATCCGTGCTTGGTTTCCCTTATCATGTCATTGAGCTCATCCTGGCCGGGCTCAATGTAGGTGTTCCTCATTCTGATGAGTGGCTCGTCGCTGTATTGGTATGCCCGAGCATTGCCTGTTGAATCTGTGCCAAATATCATAGCAGACTCACGGTTATGCAGGAATGACTTTAATATCCCCTTCTCAATTATTGCGGTCCGCCCTGCAACCACACCTTCATCATCGACTATTATAGTCCCACCTGCATTGCCTATTATTTCCGACCTGCCGCTGTCAACCAGTGTCACAAGATCACTTGCTACTTTGCTCCCTATCTTGTCTTTTACCACTGAGCCTGACAGCACAAAGTCTGCCTCAACGGTGTGACCGATTGCCTCATGGGACAGAAGTCCCACCATAGCAGGATCCAGAATCACTGTGGTCTTTTTACCGCTCACGTGTCGAGCATATAGCAGCTTCGCCGCCCTTTCAGATGCTGTACGTGCATATTCTAAATGACTATTCTTTTTAAAAAGGTCCTCCCAGCCGCCGGTGATGCCAACCCCCTCATGGGCTGTTGCACTCTGGTTTGCCTTTCTTGCTATTGCTGTTATGCTGAACTCTGGCTTTGAATCATAAATCTCAATGTCGGCTCCATCGCTGTTTACAATGACCTTGTAATCAAGCGTATCACGGTATGTGCAAGAAGCTGTCTTGACTTCTCTGTTGCTCCGAGCCTCCTTTTCTGCTTCCTTTGTAACTTGTACTTTCTGCTCAATGCTAATATCTGACAGATTATTATCACTGTTGTCTGCTGTCCTAAAGGTGCCGGTAGTCATTTTTGAGTCAGTAAGTCCCTTGACTTTGTTCTTCTTAGTCCGTGCAAGCAGGTGTGCTGCCGATATGGCCTGCCTAAGGGATTCCTTTAAGGCCTCATTCGAGATGTCACTTGTGCTTGTAAAGCCCCAACAGCCATCCACCAGAACTCTAATTCCACAGCCAGCGTTTTCCACTACCCTTATCCTTTCTAGTTCGCCGTTGATAAAATTGACCTCACTTGCCAGCCTTGACTGATAGCGTGCTTCGACATAAGTGGCTCCCCGTGAGGATGAAATTAATAACCTGAGGCTGTCAGCTGCTTGTGCACCATTTCGCATCATTTTCATTTGGAGAGAGATCCCTGGAGGTATATCTGTATCTTTTCGTTGGGATAGTTATATTCAACCAACAAAAAAATCAATGAAGCATATCATAGAAGAACGTCATTATCTATTCAAACTCTCGGCAGTATATAGGAAGAAACCATCATCACTGTAAATAGCATATCAGATGAAAAAAGATTGGTTTTAATGGACGAGAGGGAGCCCTTGGCTAGTAATGTTGCCAGTACCCGTTACATAATATTTTTGACGTGTGGTTGTGGCAATATGGGCGATGACTCGGTAATGCTTGGAACAGCCAGATATCTGATTACAAGACAGAATGCAACTGATTTATTATTCATTTTTTTATATTCTCCTAAGGAAACCCAGCAGCTATTAGAAAAGGCAGGATTGACTTCAGTAGCTACACTAAGCTGCGGGCGTTTTAAGAGTTTGCTAAAAGCCCTGTACTCGACAAGTAGGAGAAAAAGAATAATGATAGGCGGTGGCACTCTGATAACTAATCGCACATTCTTAACCTTGTATTATTTAATTCCAGCTTTTCTGTTCAAGATATTCTTCTCCTGATCGTCGGATGTCTATTTCTTTGGAGTAGCAGCTGAAGAAAGAATAAAGCGACCGTTATTGAAGTTCATATTATCATTAGTTCTTCGACACTCTATAAAAAAAGCCCTCGTAAGAAACAATTGCACAGAAGGTGTATTGAAACATTTTGCAAAAAGTAGTAGCATAGAGGTTATGACAATTGGTGACCCTGCACTTTTCCTTAAGGAATGGGAGTATGGTAATGGGGCTAGTAGAAAGAAGCCTACGGCCCAAAGCACCCTGTTTAATCATACTGCAAAAATCTTTGTTAGTGCTAGGGATTTAGACTTATGCTCGTCAGATTATCATGCAAAAGATGTTTTGCTAACATATTCGATGAACTTGTTGTGAAGTTATTCGTCAAAAAACTGGAATGACAATTGTTATTAATTTTGTCCCTTTCTGTGTCCACAAGTCATCTCTATTAGAAAGAGATGTGACTTGTTTGGAGAAAAGATAAAGAGTCTAATGAAGTATTTCGATTACTTCCATATTGACAGAATGAATAGTCCCATTGAGATCATGCAAAAGTTCAATGAGGCAGATTTTTGCATGTGTATGAGGCTTCATTCTTTGATTTTCTAGCTTACAAGACTTGAAAGTGATAGGGACCTACAGTTATATCCTGTCTAATCCTGTGCAGCTGTAGTAATAGAAATGGATCTTATCCCAGCGATTCCAGCTCCTGAATTCAAGGAAATAACAGACTGGGCTAACTCTCAACCACTGTCAATCAAAGGCTTGAAGGGTAAGGTAGTGCTCATCGATTGTTGGACATATACCTGCATCTTTTGTCTGCGGACTGTACCTATCATGAGGCGCTTGCAGCAAAAATACGGAAAGTATGGACTGCAAGTGATTCAGGCTCATTCGGCTGAATATCAGTTTGCCACGGACCATGCTAACATCAGACGCGCTCTTTCTCGATATAATATTACTGATGTTCCAGTCGCATTTGATATTAACAACAAGACATGGGAAGCTTATGGCAATATGTACTGGCCAAAACATGTCTTTGTAGATCACAATGGGCTTATCCGTTATGAGCATGCTGGCTACGGTGGCATGCAAGATTTCGAAGATGTTGTTGTCGAGTTACTAGAAGAGGCTGGAAAGAAACCCCTTGAAGAAAAGGAGAAAGTGGAGCCAAAGGACGACATTTATGATGTCTATGGCATGCATTTTTACGGGATAGCTCCTGAGATATGCGTAGGCTATTCACGCTTGCGACGTTTTGGAAACAACCAGACACTTAAGCCCGATAGTCCTAATTTTATGGTTGACCCCGGCCCGCACGATGCTAACATAGTATATCTCCGCGGGAGCTGGCTATGGCAGCGTGAAGGAGTACAGTATAGACCAAGCGCTAGGGATCACGATGCAGCAGTTATAATGAAATATAACGCTGCCAAGCGAGTGCATAGCATAATCGGAACATCTGATGGCAACCCTGGGAAGATGGAGATCAAGCTGGACGGTAGCCACCTAACCAAACAGCAGCTTGGTAAAGACGCCAAGCTTGAGGACGATATAAGTGTCGCCACCATCGAATGGCCGTTTATGTACAATTTGGTTAGAACAGAAAAACCAGAAGCGCGCGAAATAGAGATTATCCCCCGCTCCAATAATATTGTATTTTACACTTTTGTATTTGGTTAAACTTAATAATAATAATAATAATAATAGCATCGCCGACTTATCTTTTTTTGCGGCATATCCTGCAACTTGTTGGATACTAAAATGTCAGTAATGGAAAAAGAGTACCTAGACTGTCCCTGCAATGCTTTACCATTAACTTTTTTATTTCTGCTTTTCCCATTTCTCTAGTATGCAAGAAAATCCAGTCGAGCTTACCGAAGGAAGCTTTGCACCAGATTTTGCAATGATGGACAAGCATGGAAAAAAGTACAATCTGTCCGATCTTCGTGGTGAACGAGATGCTGTAGTCTATTTCTATCCAGAGGATTTCACTCCTGGTTGTACCACAGAAGCAACCGAATTTACTCGAGACTATGAAAAG
This sequence comes from Nitrososphaera sp., assembly GCA_035253605.1. GTDB lineage: Archaea > Thermoproteota > Nitrososphaeria > Nitrososphaerales > Nitrososphaeraceae > Nitrososphaera. The sequence goes on along the minus strand of DATFBV010000144.1, from coordinate 2,430 downwards.
TTCAAAGTTGCTGGCATTGAGATCGTTGGTATATCCCCTGATGATGAAGCGTCGCACGAAAAGTTTCGTCAAAACAGGGGAATTCCTTATCCCCTCGTTGCTGATACTGACAATGAAGTATCTAAAAAATATGGCGTCTATGGACTTAAGAAATTCATGGGACGAGAATACATGGGTATTAACAGGTCCACCTTCCTTGTTGACAAGACAGGCAAAATAGTCAAGATCTTCAAAAAAGTCAGACCCGCCGGTCACAGTCAAGAAGTATTTCAGGCACTCAGAGGCTAGTAATAATAATAAGAATGCCTGTCAGATGCTTAAACTCTGATACAGAGTATTTGTCCACTATTGCTATTGCTATTCATCAGAAAACACGTAACCCCTCATATTTGGTCAATAACCTAATCTCATGAGGTCACGAGCCGCAATAAAAAATACGTCGATCCATCTACCTTTAAATAATTTCTATTGCATCTTTTCACTGCTTGGCATCTACTATAAAGAGCATTTGTGAGTGCCAGTGTCACAAGAAATACGGCGATAGGTCGATTTGCGGGAGATGCGTTGAGAGGCATAAGACATCGCCTTATTATAATATTATGAAGAAATTTGACTAGTCCAAGGCGATCGAACCGGAGCCTTAGTCTCCTTTCGATATGTATAACAAAAGACGCAAATAACTAATTTTCTGCATTCCTAGAAAATACTTTCGTAGATGAGACACATATTATCTATAGACAACTGTCTAATTTTCCTGCCTTTGATTTATTAGTGAGTCCTAGCAGTCACATAACTGCTATTGCAGCTAGTGTGCATATCATTCTAATAAGACTCCTGCATACACGAGGTGTGAAAGTCTTCGCTATCTTGATAGCTGCCTTAGTCCTAGGAGGCGTGGTGAGTATTATGGCTTCTTTGTTTTATTATCCGTCTCAACCCAGTCCCTTGCAGTACAGTATTGTAGATGAGTCTGGCGATAACAACAATTCCCTGCCGATTGTTTTTGACAACGCAACTAACCTGACAAATAATCCTATGGATTCAGTTTACGGACAGGTTGCATCATGGAATAACAATGTATATATGCTCTGGCAAGATTCTGTGTCACCTGGCTTCACCAATTACGATATTTTTATAAAAAGTAGTAACGATAACGGGACTACCTTTGGATCATCTGTCAATTTGAGCGACAACCCCGGCTTTTCAGAGCATCCGCAGATTGCAGCTTACGACAATAAAGTTTATGCAATATGGGCCGACGATACTTCAGGCAACAGGGAAGTGCTTTTCACAAGGAGCGAAGACAACGGCGCTAATTTTGACGAAATCAAAAACCTTAGCAACAATACATCAGATTCATTTAACCAAGAGATAGCAGTGTTTGGAGACAATGTTTATGTTATCTGGTTAGACCAAGGGCAAGGTGATAATACAAATATTTTGTTGAAAGCAAGTTCTGATGGCGGGGCAACATTTGGCAGGACCGTAAATATTAGCAGCAATACCAATAAAGAAACCTTCCCAAAGGTAGCGGCATACGAGGGGAGTGTTTACGTTGCATGGAATATGGCAGCTGACAATGTAGGTGAAAGAAATAATGAAGGCCTATTTTTTGTAAGGAGTCTAGATGCCGGAAATACTTTTGATAACATCATAAAACTGAACCAGGAAAATAATTTTGGCGAATTGCAGATAGCCGCCTTTAATGAGACTGTTTATGTAGTATCTGGCGGACTTCATTCAATGGACGTAAATGGTCTATTTTTTGCAAAGAGTATCGATGGAGGAAGGAGCTTTTCTGATCACGTAACAATTGATGAAAATGGCACATTCGTAAATCCACTAAATGTAGAAGTCGGCGCTTATGACGAACAGTTTTCATATGTAGCAGCGCAAGTCTCTGTTTCAGGCAATGAAGAAATCCTTCTTTTAGAAATGACTGGTAATAATTCAACACGAGTTATCAACCTGAGCAATAATCCCAAGATCTCTGAGTGTCCGTCTATAGCTATGGCAGGAGATAATATCTATGTTGTTTGGGAAGACATGACTCCTGGAAATCATGAGATACTGTATGCAAAAGGCAGTATAGCTTAGCAATTATACCAAACTGCTTTTAATCATAATGGATAGGAAGAATTGAACAATAATGTCTGAAGGAACCCCGCAATCCTCAACAGGATCTAATGAAGATTCCCTGACTAAAAGAGCCAGAGAAACCGGAATGACATTGAAGGAATTGGTTAATTCGATAGGAAAGAAAAGCAAAGTCGTTGCCCAAGAAAAATCGGCTCAGCTAAAAGAGGCTGCTAAAGACGATGAAATTAACGCAAAAGACGCAGCAGACATTCAGATGCTTGGAAGTCATATCGAAAGTATAATTACGATCTTTGAAGATACAATGGACAAAATAATGGCGCATCCTTCCTA
>DATFBV010000143.1:0-3263 GCA_035253605.1 Nitrososphaera sp. | reverse complement strand
AAAACTATAACATCACGCAAATGGGTAGTGGAATACGGAAAACAACTTAAGAACAATTGATATAAAAGCCAGGATACCTACCATCAAACTTCTTTCTGCATCTGATCCTAAACATAGCTGATAGTTTCAGGCGAACTTTTTTATCTGATACCATCTAAGGTCGTGAGTTCAAATGTTGCCTACTCCAATCTTAATAATATAGAATTACGGCATTAAATCATAGTTTCTATGCCGTGAACTACACTACCTAGGACAAATAGATAGTTATAAGAACTATTATATAGAATCTTTATCTATTAAAAGTAAATTGCAAAATTAAACTTTCTGATCAATAAATTAAGAATGCATTTCCCCATCCCTTAATAATTCTATATTCAATCGTGTATTTAGGTGCGCGTATGATAGATACAGAGGAGCTGTTGTGTTGGTGGTTGTGGCAGAAACATTATCCACATCATATCGATGAGCTGATGTTTATGCATCCTCTTCGAAGATGGGGGCAAGGAGGTCTTTAAAGAGGTTCTTATGAAGAAATATAGCGCAAAATTGGCAGCCACAACTTATCAGTCAATCAGCTACATAAAAGAAGCTCTCTTTTGTCTATGCCAAGGCTTGCATTCATTTTTGTTTTGTAATAAAGATGAAATTCGCAACTTGCTTATTTTGTATATTACAAATGCCATTGCCTGGCTCTCAGTCTACAGTAGTTACTTACCTGCTCCTGTAAAAGTGGCTTGGGTCATACTTTCTTCTTATTATCGTCGTGCTTTTGTTGATGATGCTTCTCATAAAAATCAAGCAGCACCTTTATGATCTGGGCGTAGGTGGAATGAAAGCCACCATCGGATGCTAAACTCTTGCCAATCATATGGCACTTTAATGTTCTTGTTCTTGCTCATAAAAGAGCGGAGCAGGTGTGATTTGAATAATACAGTTTTTGCCTTTCAAAGGAGCTGTTGCTTTAGAGAAATGATAGAGCTGTATAGAGAGCTGATGAGGCCGTAGATCTAATCTTACTCAGTGCAATTTTATTAGTCTGGTTAACTAGGACATTAACCGAGATGATCATTTTGAGTAGTTGGAGATAAATCATTCGAAATCTCAATCAGCTAGTATCCAGTTAAAAAGACAGAGAAGAGAGAAAAAATAAAGGATTCTTAATGTTGCTCTTCGCCATTCTTTAAAGCTATTATTATCACTGCCCCGCTTGAGGTAGCGTAACATCATGGCATCGCATATCTTCCAAGGTCATACCGAAGTTGCATCTTATCTCCACATGTTGACCTCGTGATGTATTGCTCTCTGCTTCACTAATTACCCTCCTAAGGTCGGTCGTGATCCTTTCGATTATCTGCTCATGGCTTGCAAATGGACTGGCAAGAGTGCATCTGTACCAGTTGTGCCCGTACCCTCTGCTCTTATATATATCCTATTGTGGGAGATGTTCTAAAATCATTTGTGATGGTAGTTATGATTAGATTCCCTGCTGGCCTTATAGCACTTCTTTCTCCTGCAATTGTATGAGTTGTATCAAAGCTGCCTACGCTGGATGAGCCTCCAGATAAGGCATATGAGTTTGAGCCGTGTTTGATTATGTGGATAGTGGACTGTTGAGCTGCTGCTGGTAGTGTCGTTGTAATGGCTGTTGCTGCAATTACTAAAGCTGTTATTGCAGCTATGCAGCTATGACGTATATTCTTGTTGCATTCATTCCAAATCCCCGTGTTTAAGCGTACGGTCCGAAAATTCAGAATCTATTTTGATAAAAACTCAAAGTGGATAAATCTTTCTTCTATGCACTTAGAATAGTTATTTTTTATCGTATTCGCATATAAACGGAATTCTTGAATGAGCACGTTTCCATTAGTCCCTGAGGAGGAAAAAAGGGAAAGAAACTGTTATCGGAATAACTCAAGGGTTACTGTTGTGAGATTCAATGGCATCTACCAACAATCTTTCAATCTTGTTAGCGATGTTATTACCTTCCGCATTAACTGAGCGGTGAAGTACAAATCCAACCAATATTTCATATGATGGTATAGGTAGCAACATCATTTTACAGTCTTTATAGATGGTGATTAAAGCTTGTGCCTCTCCAACAATATCTTTTACTTCATTTGCAACGGCAAGAGCTGCAACAGCAAGAGTTCCACCATATTTATCCCCTTCCACAGTTATTCCAAAGACTTGTCTAAAATACTCTTTAGATTTAGTGGCAAGGATATTTCCTCTCATATCCATTATTGATATAGATAGTATCTCGTCATTAGTGGATAGAATGTCCTCCGATATTCTTTCTGCAGCACTAGAAGTAATATTTACCATATGAATTCTTTATGATGTATATACATAAATCATAAAATAATTATGGGATATTTATCAGACCTTTTTACTAACACCAGACAGGTAAGCAGAATTTTACCTAATGAAGATTAATTAGGCTGATAATCACTACTAAGCGCAGAAATATTTCTACAGTCGAATTAGAAACAGGAGCTAAGAGAGATAGACAGAGGCATAAAAAAGTTCATACCCTTCATGCATTTGATCCTTCTTTTGATGCTACGTTCCCCTTGACTTGCTTAACATTTTTTCTTTATAATTTATTCTGTCGTACTGTGGATTGAATAGACCAAGGTAATAGTTAGGAAATCCTGATAGATATAAGCGAGTTAACACTCGAGATGAAGAGGGATACTGATAGCACAAAGACGGCAGTGTAGAAAAATCGGGTAGTAAAGCAGTTGAGATTTGAGTTGAGACTTCTCTTTCCATAGTTGTATCTTTGCATAGAGTATGGAGAGAACTGCCTTGGCAAGCAGCTGCTGCTGATCTGAGGTAGTGGGTTCAACTCCCACCCGGTCCATTTTTGTCAATTCTGGGATAAATGCCTAGCAATTTAGTAACCTCATCTATCCGACAACCTTTGCTATGTTTGAGTAAAAATTTTCACCCAGTAGGTTAAAAAGCAAGCGAAAGAGCAATACTGCTATATCTTGCAAAGTACCCCTAAATCCCGCCCACTTGGCGTAACAATAATCGCAATTCTTAACATAATTGGTGGAGTTATCATGCTTATTTTCGGAATTGGTCTTATTACCCTAGGTGCAGTATTGCCTACACTTCCTCCATCTGCCTTTAATCAATCTCAACTACAAGGAAACCTAACTATTGATGGACAAGCGCCACCGATACCTCCTGGTACTCCTCCTATGGGTCTTCAATCTTTCCTTGGAGGACTCGGCATTGCATTTGGAGCAGTA
>DATFBV010000142.1:0-21799 GCA_035253605.1 Nitrososphaera sp. | reverse complement strand
ACTGATGCAGTCAAAACAGTAGCTATTGACGTCGATTCCGTCCTTGCCGATGTAATGCTTGTTTGGACTGATGAATACAATAAGCGTAACAAAACACAAATCACAAAGAAAGAAATCGCCAAGTGGGATATACCTACAATACTGCCGATAACGCCTAATCAAGTCTACCGATACTTCACTTATGTATGGAAGTATAGATGGCGAGAAATACCTCCGACAGAGCCCAAGATTGACGAGGTGATAAAACGCATACACCGCAAGGGCTACAGGATATCTATAATCACAAAGCGCGAGAGGCCTACAGCTCCCTATGTATCCAAGTGGCTCGATTTCTATCGCGTCTACACCGACGAATTGTTGTTCATCTATGACGCGGTGCCAAAAGCCAACTACCCTTTTGATATATTGATAGACGACGCCCCAAAGAACCTAATAGACATTATCTCCCCCAAATCAGCAATACTATTCAACCAGCCATGGAACAAGAATTTCAATTGGCCAGTAAGAGTAAATTCTCTAAGCGAGGCAGAAAAGCTGCTCTAGGCAGTTTAATGGCAGGTGCAATGTGCACTAAACATGACCCACTTAATTCTTGTATTTGATATTTGACCATTTCTGCGTAAGGATTATATCCTCTATGCATGTGAGGAAGTTGAGCAATTGTTGACTATATCGTAATACCATTGATTGTAGTTGACTTAGATACATTTCATAAGGCACAAGTCATCACCATTATGCAGAACGGTAGTATTGGAATCCATTGCATAAGATTGTAATATTACTTAGTGTGCGTTTATCAGTGAACAACTGCTCTAGGTCTTGAACAGTGATATGATTATTCCACCGTGTATCTCATATTTCTTTCTATCGATATCCCAAATGAGTTGTTCAGGATATATGATGTGATAGATATGATACAATACAATAAACATTTGTTATATCCCTGCATTATACACACATACACACACTCTCCCTTCTGTATATTTTCTTAGTATAAGGTACATTTTTGAAATGCGGTATCTCAATATAGCACCCGCGTATGTTGTCGAATGGAGGCGGATTCTGCAGAGGGATATCGCTTGCTCTTATTTATAATCAATAAATCTCACCCACTCAGGAAACCATAGGTCGTTTTCTGATACCCCGATACCTTTTGCTAGAACAGCCGGCGAGTTGTAATATAAGGAATCTGCCCCTAGCTCTCTAGCTATATTTTGGTTAAGCTCATTGATAGATGACACCTGGCCTATGTACTTGTTTGCTATGAGATCGCGGTTTTGTGTATACAACCCAACCTGCCTTCCATCCACTGTCGGCACATAGCTTACGGCTACGTAAATGCGCTTTGCGCCGGCATTCTTCAGATAATATATTGTCTCCCGTGCTGTGCTGCCTGTCTGGATTGTGCCCTGCACTGTAGCTATCTTTTTTCCCTGCGCTAGATTTTGGATGATAAATTTGAGCGACCTGCCGGTGGTGAGTAACTTATTTTTGCTCACCTGCTCTGAAAAGTCGATCATATGGTCTGCGTCATCGTATCTATCCTTAATTACGCCTTCTGCCAAATCAAATACATTTGAATGCTTTTGGTATTCAAGGCTAAAGCCTAGAGTCATTGGGCGAGTATAATCAGGCTCTGCAAAGGCCAAGTCTATGTCTAATTCTTTAGATAAAAAGTTGGCTTGCTCCTTGCCGATATTCTTGCGGATCTGATAGATGCTCTTACCATTGACTGTCGCTACGACATTTGACTCTCTTATGAACTCAAAGGGATCCATCATCAACCTTATTGTAGACTCACTTGTGAGGACTTTGAGCCCACTATATCTGTCAATCTTCAAGAGTTGGCCGGGCTTGACGTCTGCAAATTCCATGTTAATGAGAGAAGTCCTAAGAGAGTTTTCAGACGCTACGATATTCATTGTCTTGTCGCGGTTGGTTGCACTTACAAGTGGCTTGAATCCAGTTCTGTCGCGGTATACGTAAATTATGTCGCCCACCTTAATCATCAGATTCCCTCTAAGGTGTCTGTCTAGAAACTCGGCCGCCCGCTCAGGATTTTTCTCAAAAATTAAGAGTTGAGTGAAAATATGGTAAATCTTGAAAAGTGAATCAGAGTCCCTTGCAGAACCAATGTATGGGTGCAGGTGGAGCTTTTCGGTATCTACGAAGAACCCGTCAAATACAACCCATATGCTGTTCATACTGGGAAAAAGCGGCGGCCGCTTTGAGAGGTAACCAATGCCATTGTTTCCTAGAAGCTTTTCCTTTTTTGCTATGCGCAAGATCGTTTCGTCTGTAGGAAGAGAGCCTTCTGCACCAGCGGCGCCTTCACCTACTATCATTTTCCAGTATGCCTTGCCTCTGTGTTGCAACCTCCTCATGGAATGGGCAAGGTAGTAGATGATATTGTTGTTCTTGCTGTTTGAGCCGTAGCTATAAATAGCCACAATGCCAGCCAACTGCCTTCGTCTTCTCTTAATAAAGTTAGGATAAAAATCTTGTTAGTTACCGCGCAAATCAAACATCTGCTTCTGTCTTTCATACCTTGCAATATAGTCTTCAAGCTGCAACGTGAGCCCAATGCTGTCCAAGCCTTCGAGTAGTAGTTTCTTGTGGAAATTGTCGATCTCAAAATGCATGGTGTGGAGGCCGGCTGTGACTTTCTGCTTTGTTAAATCAATCTCAATGTAAAGATCTTCGTCACTGAACAAGTAGTCTATCTCATGGCCGGGAAGTCGCACAGGCAGTATTCCGTTTTTAAGGCAGTTGTTGTAGAATATATCTGCAAATGATGGTGCAATTATCGCTTTAAACCCATAGTCAAGTATGGCCCAGACTGCATGCTCCCTTGAACTGCCGCTGCCAAAGTTATCATGTGTAAGCAATATTTGCCTGCCAGAGTATTTTGGGTTATTTAGCACAAAGTCGCTCCTGGGTTTGCCGTCTGTATCAAAGCGCCAATCGTAAAACAGGTACTTGCCAAAGCCCGTCCTAGTAACTAGTTTCAAAAACTGCTTTGGCACTATCTGGTCGGTATCGACATTTACTCTGTCAAGCGGAGTTGCCTTACTTCTGAGTAATATAAAAGGTTCCACTTAGAGCCACTCCCTTATATCTACAAAATGTCCTTCTATTGCGGCGGCTGCTGCCATAATGGGACTCACAAGGTGTGTTCTTCCTCCAACTCCCTGCCTTCCTTCGAAGTTGCGGTTTGAAGTGCTTGCACATCGCTCACCGGGTGCAAGTATATCAGGGTTCATGCCAAGGCACATACTGCATCCTGATTCCCGCCATTCAAAGCCGGCCTCTTTAAAAACTCTATCAAGCCCAAGTCGCTCTGCAGCAGCTTTGACTTGTTGGGAGCCTGGCACCACCATTGCACGAACCTTGGGGGAGACCTTCCTTCCCTTTAGTACAAGTGATGCCTCCAGCAAATCTTCAAGCCGCGAGTTTGTACAGGATCCAATGAATACTCTGTCAACATTTATGTCGGTAACTGGCGTTCCTGGCTCTAGCGCCATGTATTTAAGTGCACGGGTCGCAGCTTTGTACTCATTCTCATTTCCCTTAGAAAATTGGTCGGGGTGCGGCACGATATCAGTAATGTCTACCACCATCCCTGGATTGGTCCCCCAGCTAACCTGTGGTGCAAGCTCACTGACATTGAACGTGATAGACTTGTCAAATTTTGCATTTGGATCCGTCCTCAAGGCTTTCCAGTTTTCTACTGCTTTCTCAAACTGCTCGGCGGGGGGTGCGTAGCGTCTACCCCTGATAAACTCAAATGTTTCTTCGTCAGGTGCTACGATGCCAGCCCTTGCACCTGCCTCTATTGACATGTTGCATATTGTCATTCTGTTCTCCATAGAAAGATCGGATATCGTTTCGCCTCGGTACTCAAGCACAGTGCCGCTACCGCCTGCAGTGCCGATAGTCCTGATTATGTAAAGTATGATATCCTTAGCGGTGATGGCATGAGGATTTTTGCGCCTCCCTTCGATATTTATTGCAAATGTCTGAGGCTTGTCCATCCATATAGTCTGGGTGGCAAGAACATGCTCCACATCGCTCGTACCAATTCCAAGTGCAAAGGAACCGAACGCACCGTGGGTGGAGGTATGGCTGTCACCGCATACGATGGTGGTGCCAGGTAGAGTTAGTCCAAGCTCTGGTCCAATAATATGCACAATCCCCTGATCTGGGCTATGCATATCAAATAGCGTTATGCCAAACTCCTTGCAGTTTTGAACAAGCGTCTGGATCTGTATCGATGATATCTGATCTATAATTGGAAGCGACCTATCGCTTGTCGGGACATTGTGGTCCATAGTGGCAAAGGTCAGATCTGGCCGCCTGACCCGTCTTTTGTTCATCCGAAGTCCATCAAAAGCCTGAGGCGATGTCACTTCATGAATAAGATGTCGATCTATATATATCAAAGATTGACCACCCTCCTCAGCGTCTTTTTCATATACTATATGACTGTCCCAGATCTTCTCAAATATTGTCTTTCGCTGCAAGCTACTTAGAGAAAAAATGTCTCATAAGAGGAATATAAAACAAACAGACCGACAGAGACGTAGATAGTTTTAAATCAGGTTGCTTCACACAATTTCCTAAATGTATCCTCACGATAAGAGATATCCTGATTATATTGCAGATCAGATAAAGAAAGGAACCACCACCTGCGCCCTAATTTGCAAGGATGGAGTAGTTTTGGCTGCTGATACACGCGCAAGCGCAGGCTTCTTTATCGCCGACAGGCATGTGATGAAGATTCAAAAGGTCGACCGTCATCTGGCAATGACTATAGCCGGCGGTGTGGCAGACGCACAGAACCTTGTTGACGTCATGCGTTACAATTCCAACCTCTATAGACTCCAGAACAAGGAGCTAATGCCAATTAAGTCTGCTGCAAGGTTATGCTCAAATGTACTTTTCAACCAACGATTCTTTCCATACTATGTCCAGATAATAATGGCAGGCTGGACAAAAGAAGAAGGTGGCCAAATCTACAATATAGATCTGTTTGGATCAATGACTACGGAGAAGTTCATATCGACTGGCAGTGGCTCTCCTGTTGCATACGGCTATCTAGAATCGGAGTACAAGGATGATATGAGCGTAAATGATGCTTACAAGATAGCAATGCACGCGATAGCAGCTGCTATTAGGAGAAATGCTGGAACAGGTGACAACATCAATGTTGTCATTATTGATAATAATGGCTACCGCGCGCTGACAAAGGAAGAAAAGGCCGAAGTACGCGTAGTCTTCTAGTCAGAGCTTACAAAAGCTAATGTTTGCATCTAAGTCGGGGTTTACATACGGAAAGAAAAAATCGCATGTCCAATGCTATGACTGTCACATAGTCAAATTACCATCATCAGCAGCATATGTATTTAATGGCAAGAAATTTTCAACTATCGCTATCGATAGTTATCGACTATTATAGTATAATAAATTCCATGATACTGCAATAATCTCTATTTTTTCTTTTTAACCACAGTATTTTGGGAGAATAACTAATCTAGAATCGCGAGCAATGATCTAATATTGTATTTTACAGCCATTTCAATCGCAGTAGGGGTTAAGATGAATTTTTGAACTATTTGTTTCTTTGTAATAGTTGACCCCTTATTTTGAGTATAGGTCTTTTGTACTATGCTACGTACTATATTTCTTTGGAGCGGTGAGACATGGGCATAAGAGACTCATATTTATATACTGCCAATATCTGTTAGTTCGTTCATGAACAGGCTGCTATCAAACCGAGAGAACCTTGATAGGTTTATCGCACCGCCTGGCTGTATTATTTCGCGAATATATTTCCCTGTTTCCAGTTGTGTCCACCATTTCTCTCCAAATCTATCTCGCAGGTGATGTTCAAGCTCAACAGCGCGAACTGCGGCAATCAAGTAGCTTGGCGCATACATTATTGCATCTGGTAGTATGTGGTGTAGCATCCAATATTCACCGGGCATTTCAAAGCCGGTATATTCCTTTATCAGTCTCGCATATACGTCGCTTGCCTTTTCTATCGATAGTTTCTTATGCCAAAACTCAGCCTTCATTAGCGAATTGGCTGTATAGAAGGTGATAAAGAATAGATCCATGAAGTTGTTCCTTGCCTGAACCTCTTCAAGAATGTGGTTGTTCTTAATTCCAAACGATGACAAATATTTCCTATTCTTAGTCAGCCGCTCTAGGAATATTGAGAATATCTCGGCTATTCCCATTGAAAAACTATAGCGATTCCAATATTCTGCCTCCACGCTTATTGAAGAGGCATGTACTGCATGTCCCATTTCATGGTAACACCCCTGCAGGTCAAAATAGGGGCTTTCGCTTTTGTACAACACCCGGATATCGTTTGGCACCTGTACAAAAAAGCATATTGGCGACGGATACTTATTCTTCCTCTGTTCCGTATCAATGTGAATTGAAGACAGGTCAAATTGCATTGTTGCAAGAGTGCGTCTGACTTGCTCTGTAGGATTTACACCGGCAAACTCTTTCTCAAGATCGGCATATACCCTATTGCGGAAAAAATAGAAATCATCATAATATTCTGCTTTCCTCCCGAGCACCTTTTTCGAGATAGAATGAAGCGCTTCTTGAAAGGGTTTTCTTGCTTGTCGTCCCATAGATTTGACAAAATCTGCCAAATGAGAGTAAGAGATCTTTTCGCTCTCGAGGTAGCCACACAAAGGGGTCAATTTGTTGTTAGAGTACTTGCGGTAAATTCCATCCATCTGGTCAAAGCGCTCCTTGATAACGGGTGAGATGTATCTCGTCTTCGAAATGAATTCATCAAATACATGCTTGCGCTTTTTTGGATCCTTCTCAATACTGTTGAACTGACGCCATGTGCTCCAATTAACTGGAGCACTGGCAATCCTGTAGCGCGAAGAAATAATCTTTTCATTGCGTAAATTGTACAGCTTGAGCTCAAGCTTTTTAGTTGACGAGTCTGCAATGTTTTCAAGCGAGCTTAGAAACAATTCCCTTGGTCGCGAAAAAAAGTTGACAAATGTCTCTGCGCTAATAGTCCTCATTTCTGCAAGCCGCTCTAACATTTGTTCGCTATAGTGGAGGCCTGCATACTGCTTATATCGCTCATCCATTTCTGCAATGTAGATCTGCTCATCGAGCTGACACCATTGCTTTAGGTCCATGGCTTGGGCATGCAGCTTATCCAATTTTAAGTTTCTAAATACAACAGCAATATTTGCATCCTGTAGCAGTAGACGCAGCGTCCATAATCGAAATAGCAAGAAGGTAACAATAGGATGAAATCAGGTAGGCTGACAAAAAATTGTTGGAGTCAAAGTTGTGTTAAATGAATTTCCTTACTTCTATCAAAGGATCTGAGCATCAATAAAACAGAATCTGCAAACATGAACGTAGCTTGAACGACTATCTATCAATACTAAAAAGAAAAAGAAGAAGAAGAAGAAGAAAAAGGTGGGGTGCGCTTACGCGCCAGCCATGTTGTTGCGCAGCTCTATTCCTTTGTGATCGTCTGCTTGCTCTAATGCAGCCGCCTTGTGCATCTCTGACAGAGCGCAACCCATTTGGGCTTCGGGCTTACCTCTTCTCATTAACCCTCGGTAGAGGCCTGCTTCCAGGGTCTGACCGTGAGCCTTCTCCCATTCTTCGACGGGGATGCTATATTTCTTTTGGATTCTATCGCGGTACCATTCTGGGATGACGTTGAATGCACAGAATGGGATGATTCTGAGGTCTGGAGTAAGATAATGGATGTCACACCTTTGGAGCCTTTCAAGATCCTCGTTATACTTGTCTTGGAAGTGCATCATGCCAAGGAAGAGTGACCTTACATGCCATGAGCCTACGGAGTCAAAATTGCGCTTGAGCAGGATGCTCGAGAACATTCTTGCCAGATCTAGCCCTCTTGGTTGCTTGTCTTTGTTGACAAATTGCTTTAGATTACGGACGACTTCAAGTAACGCCCAATACCTATTGGCACCGGATTTGATATCGTCAGCCTTTTCTTCAAAGTATTCAAGGACTCCTTTGATGTCAACAAAGGACGTGAGAGGTATCAGTTTTTTGGTATCCATATCTTCAAATACATAGGTGCCTGCGCCGCATGCAAAGTGTATCGACAATTCATACTTAGGCTTCTTGCTGAACGCCTCAATCACGTTTGTCATAGGCATGCATGAGGGAACTGGAAACCATGCGTCTTTTGAAATTTCACCATTAGTCTGCTCTTCGATTCTTTCAATGCAGTCTGGGATTGTAATTCGGTATTTTTCACGTTCCCTCTTTGTCATTCTGCCTGTGAGGGACACAGGCTGGAAGTTGACAGCATGGACCACATCTAAGTTCTTTTGGGCATATCCGATGATTTCACCAAGCTCATGGTCATTGATGGACTTGATGACGGTCGGGACGAATACTACAGTCATTCCGCACTTTCTTGCTGATTCCAATGTATATGGAATCTCCCAGTGATTCTTGGGGTTTGTCCTCGGACTCACTCCATCGAATGAAAGATACAGGTTGTTAACACCTGCCATTCTTACCTGACGCATAGTTTCTGGCGACATGGCTAGTTTGATGCCGTTGGTGTTAAGTTGGATATGGTCGACGCCCTCCTCCTTCATTATATTAATGATTTCAATAATATCATCCCGGAGCATCGGCTCGCCGCCTGTGATCTGAATAGAATTACCTGCAATAGGTTTTTCCGCCTTGAGAGTCTTCATCATAGCCCTTATCTGCTCCATGTTTGGCTCATAGAGATAAGCCCCTTCAAGACCCTTCTTGACATAAAAGAAGCAGTACCAGCATGTCAGATCACACCTGTTGGTAATTATCATGTTCGAAAGCCCAGAATGTGAAAGATGGTTCGTGCAAAGTCCACAGTTATTGGGGCATGAGCACTTGTCTATCATGACATTTGGCGCGTGGGCCCCCTTGCCATCCATCCAATAAGTACTGAACTTCTTATACATTTCATATGAGCCAAAGTATAACTCTTCGCACTCACCGTGCGTCGGGCATGTCTTACTCATAAAGACCTTTCCCTCTCTTTCAAAGACCTCAGCATCCAGAATCATATTGCAGTCTGGACAGATGCTTTGTGTGAACCGAATTGTACGTTTAGTGCTTACACTTTTGCTAGACATGTTCGAAATTTGGATTAAGTCCATACTACTGTTACCTTTTGGACACAATCTTCGCTTCGATATAAAGCTAACTTACTGATTCCTACGGTGATGAATAGGTTTATAATCATGCGTGATTTTCGAGAAACAGTCAAGTTCCACATATTGAAGTAGGCAAATGTGGCTCTCTTCTCTCTTTTTAGAGAAGGCGCTCCTTTTTTAAACCCACAGGACATGAATGTTGTCACTCTACTGATAAGTGCACATACATTTAAAAAGCAAAAAATATAACATAGTGCCCAGTCTGAGAGGAAGTGAGCATTAGCGACAGGTCAAGGAAGGCGATGGAAAACCTTGGCTTGACAGGTTATGAGATACGGGTTTACCTTTCACTGCTTGACAGAGGATCTATGACTGCCGCAGACATTTCAAAAAAATCAGGGGTTCCATACTCGAAGATCTATGAAGTCCTCAACAGCCTGGAAGAGAAAGGATGGCTTGAATCAGGCAGCTCTCGGCCGCAAAAGTTTTTCCCCAAATCGCCTTCTACAGCTCTCGGAATCATGAGGACGCGCCATGAGAACAACTTCCGCGAGAGTCAGAGTACTATCGTAAATGAGTTGATGCCAATGTATACAAAAAGCGGCATGAAGGAGAGGCCTGAGATATGGGTCGCAAGAGGAGTTTATAACATAATCGCCAAGGTCAATGAGATAATCCAGAATGTGCAGCAAGAACTGCTGGTCGCGCTACCTTTTGTTGCGGTGGACATAGCCAAGCCACTCCAGTCAGAGCTCAGAACCCTACACGACAGGGGAGCAGTCAAGATAAACATCCTTGCGTCTGCCAAGATAAGCCCTGACACGGTTAAGACACTATCAAGGGTAGCAGATGTGAGACTCAAGGATGGTCTTTTTGGAGGCGGCATAATTGGCGATGCAAAACATGTCGTGATATTACTTGGAGAAGGCACTGGTGAGAACGGTAGCTTTGAACCGATAGCTATCTGGGCTGATCACGCAGGCCTTGCAGGCTTTGCAAAAGGTTACTTCCAGTACCTATGGGAAGACGCTGGAGAGAAGAGACATTCTAGGTAAAAACGGCGTTATACATATGCAGATAAGGTTAATACAGTTTGGCGAGAACAGAATAACCACTGTGGAGTCCGTCGTTGCGAGGAAAAAACAGCAAGTAACCGAGGATGAAGAGCTGTATGTCGGGACAGCAGAGTCGGAGCATATTGAGATGTATCTGAAAGCAATTTGGTATATCCGCGAAAGAGGCGACGAAGTTAAGGTGAGCTCAATAGCCAAACTTCTAAATGTCACTCAGCCATCTGTTGTCCAAATGCTCCGCAAGTTAAATATATCCCAATTTGTGCGCTACAGCAAAGGCAGTGTGGAAATGACTACAGAAGGAGAATACGTCGGCAGAAAGATGATGCGAAACACCAGACTGCTTGAGGTCCTAATGAAGGACGCTCTCAAAATAGAGGTAGACGAGGAAATGATCTGTGGGATAGAACATCATATGAAGGATATGTTCACAGATGCATTGTGCACGCTTTTGAAGCATCCACGGAGGTGCCCTCACGGCTACAAGATTCCAAAGGGCAAGTGCTGTTCGTAGATTTTTATTCTTGTAATCCCTCATTTTTAGTGTGGACAAGCGATGACTAGATAGCCCTACTGAGTTGGTGAAAGAGATCTTGAGTGAGGAGTTTGTCCACTATCTTGCATCTCACAAAACTTGATAAATGGCTGATGGCTTTTATACATCTACATTGGTTAAAATAGAAACTACAACTTCATTGGAGAGTTTTAGAAAGTTTATCATCATAAGCACCTGCAGGTCCTTCATACCTGAAAGTTATCTGCGCGATTATGAAGTATTTCCAGAGCGCGAAGAGGGTCCTGGAGCAATCTATATTGAGGCTGCGGATAAGGTTACATTGAAGAAAATAAGGGAGATGACGTTTGTAAATGCAAAGGAGATCCTTGGTATTATTTATTCATCAAAGAGTGGCAACACTCAGCTAAAGTGGAGGCAGACTCGTAGGCGAATAGGCAAGGTACAAGGCTTTGCATCACCAAATGCTCTAGTCAACCTAGTTGAATCAGGTGTACTGACACAGGAATGGGTTGACAATTATTTGAAACTGATCCAAAACCAGCAGCAGCAGCACCAGCAAGATCAAGATCCGTCATCTGCTGTGACTGCAAGCGAAAAGACAGTATGATAGTAAAGCCAAGCGGCACGTCAAACAATGCTTTTTTTATAATCCCGGAAGATGCAGATGACCTATTTACCTTGCGCCGTATTATAGAGAAGGGTGATCGCGTCATTGCAGACAGTACTCGTCTAGTCAAACAGGTCAAGGAATATGGCCGGCCTGATAAGGGTGAACGCGTCAAGGTGCGTGTTGCTATTAAAGTAGACCAGAGCAAGCTTGACTCAGCAGTTGATAGGCTTAGGGTATCGGGCATCATCATAGATACAGACAACGAAATGGTACCAAAAGGGACTCATCACTCACTTTCTATACATGCAGGAGACATGGCAACAATAGACAAAGGGAGAAGGTGGCGGGATGTTGAGATTAGAATGTTAAAGCGGTCTGTTAGCAGCTTCAACTTTATCCTAGTGGCAATAGATACGCAAGAAGCAGCCGTTGCCAAGGTGTCAGGCACGCATGTTAAAGTGATTCCAAACATCTATTCTGGTCAGAGTGGCAAGCGCTATCAGACGAAAAATCCCAACATTGAGACTTACTTTGTAGACATTGCCAAGACTGTTTCTTCAATAATTTGTGAAAATGATAAGGTCATCATATTTGGTCCAGGGGAAAGCAGACGTAGATTCTTCAATATATTGGTAAGCAGGCAGTATGTCCTAAAGGAGAAGGTGCACATTGTTGAGGGCATAGATGTAGCAGGCGAGGATGGGATATTTGTATTCCTGCGCTCAGCAGCAATGAAGCAGATCATGAGCACAAGCAAGCTAGCCGAGGTATCTTCAATGCTAGACACAGTAATGTTGATGGTGAACAGAGGGGAGGCAAAGTTTGCGATGGGGATGAATGAAGTATCAAATGCAGCAGGATTGAAGGCAATAGAGGCGATAGTATTCTCCGATTCCATCTTCAAGACCGCAAATGAAGAGGAGATAGTCAAACTACTCAATTTGATTGAAAGTTATGGGGCAAAGATGTTTGCTGTCGACTCATCGACGGATATTGGCCTGCGTGTCTCGTCGCTTGGCGGCATTGTGGCGCTTCTTCGCTACGCGATACATTGATTCTGCAGCGAGCCATGACAGATAGGGCTTCGATACATTGCTCATTTTAAGTTCTACTATCTCCGGCACTTCATATGGATGAAGTCTTACAATTTCAGCCTTGAGTTCTTTTGCAGATTTTGAAGTTGCTTTGAAAAGTACAATGAATTCATGCTGATCCTCTACCTTTCCATGCCAGGAATAGATTGACCGGATCTCGGTGAAATTGACACAAGCACACAACTTTGCACTGACGACCAGGTGGGCAACCCGCGCAGCCAACTCTTCGCTTGGAAACGTTGACAGGATTATGACTCCAGTGCTAGCCATATTTCACATATGGCCGCTAATGCAATTAATTATTCCTACACTGTTTCGCAGAGTGGGTTTGCCTTTATAACTATAAACTCCTGATTTGCCATATTCTTTGATATTACCTTTTCAAAGTCTGTCTTGGAGCAGGCAATGACAATGGTTGTCTTGTCTGTGTGATATAGGTCAAATGTATGCCCTTGGTGCCGCTCTACATCACTAATATAGTCTTTGATCTTTGTCTCAAATGAAGAGAGCAGTTCTATCCTGTCCCCTCTCATTTCATGCGGATCAAGTGTCCATGCTATCGCCACTTTTGTTCTGCTTGCCTTAAGGTCGCGCTTTTTCAATGTTGCCCGTATTTGGTCAATAAGAAACTTGACGTACCCATCTACGCTCTTAATGCTACCATTGACGAGATACATCAGCGGCCCTGTGCCATCAAGCGACGACCCTATTATTCGGAGGTCATATAGTCCACTTGTTACATCATCGATATAGAGGTCGGCGAATGTACTGCGCATCAATTCACTGGGGATATTGTTGTCAGTGGCCTTTTTGCAAATTTCAAGGATGCTGGCCATCCCAGAGTAGTGGCTCAACGTCTTTATGACATGCACTAGCTCGGCTGAATTAATATCTACAAACTTCAACCTGCGACGTGTGTCCGGATCGTATAGCATCTTGGAAATATGATTATCGTGTTTAGCTTTCATGGACCCTATCAGAGTCTCAGAACTAGCTGTAGTAATAGTACTCATGGGGAGGTAGTAATACGATACATCCTTCTCAACAGTCATTCCTGTCATGTGCTCTATAAGGGCAATGTTTTCATTGTTGCCACCTACTCCTGTCGGAAGCATATAGATTAGAGAGGCACCCTGCTTGAGAGCCTTGATGGCATCCTTGAACTTTGTCATAACGTCACTTTTGACGTCTGGGCCGACTTTCCTTATTCTGGGAGCAAAATAGACGTATGAGGCATTGCTTATCGCAATGTCAATTGGCTGTAGATCAAGGAGAGGCTCATCTTCCATAAGCGAGCTCACATTTGGGTACGTCCTTGCTATATCTGGCTTGAGCACAATGGCCATTCTGACTGATTCATCAATTAATGAAACCTTGGAGCCGTTTATGGCTATCGAGGATGCTATTCTATATCCTTCAGTGCTCAAGCCATATACTGCAACAGAAGCAGTACTAGAAGGAGAGGAAGAAGTAGCACTCAAAGTGTAGACTGAGCTCCCCCTTTCATCCCTCCGTATATACCCCACGTGGTCTACAAAAGGTTTTTCCAATGGTTTACCAGTTACATTGTATATTTGAAGATCTGGTTTGACATTTTAACGCCAAAGCAGGTGATGTTTTTTAGGCGCGCCGTCAATTTGCTGCACGATTCTGGCCATGAGATTCTTTGCACCTCAAGAAAATACAGAGAAGCAGTTGAACTTGCTAGGATCAAGAAGCTCAGTCTTACATTCGTAGGAAGCCACGGCGGAGCTGATAGGTACAATAAACTGCGTGAAGGCGCTCGCAGGACTTACGAGCTGGCAGAAGTCGTAAAGCAGTTTGGGCCGGATGTGGCGGTCACGTTTTCGTCACCAGAAGGCTCACGGGTAGCTTTTGGCCTTGGAATCAGACATATTTGCTTTAACGACTCTCCTCATGCAGAAGCCGTTGCAAAACTTACGATACCCTTGACAAGCAAGTTATATTGCCCTTGGGTGATACCACACTCTGCGTGGTCAGGTTACGGCATAGCAAAGAAGAACATTGTACACTATAGGGCGCTTGATCCGGCAGCATGGCTCAAGTACCATAATGATGACGACATACAGGAAGTCAAGCAGGAGAAAAGGATGATCCTTCTTCGACTTGAGGAAAGCAAGGCATCATACATTGCAGACAAGAAGATTAATACAATAAAGATGATCGATGTTTTTGTAGACGAATTATGGCATTCAGCTAACATTGTGGTACTCTGCAGATATAAAGACCAGATAGCAGAAGTAGAATCACGCTATGGCAACAAAGTGCAGGTGCTAAGAGATGTAGTCGAGGGCACCACCCTCATAAAATCTACAGAGCTTTTTGTGGGGGCAGGCGGCACAATGACCGCTGAGGCTGCGCTCCTAGGCAAGCCTACAATATCAATAGCCCCTGTCCAATTTTACGTTGAAAAATACCTTGTCAAATCAGGGTTAGTCAAGAGAGCCATCAACTCCAGATCGCTTGTAAGGATTGGCACGAAAATGATGTCTGATGAACGGTATATACAGACTCAGAAGAAAAGGGCAGCGCGCATCCTCAGAAGGATGGAAGACCCAACAGAAAGGATGATTAGTGCCTTAAGATTATAAGTATGTCCTAGATACTTGAAATTACGCCCGGAAGCCCGGTAGAGGAAAAAAGAGTTTCTTTTTCCGCGGAATGTAGTGGCCAAGCATAGGGGCCTTTGGAGCCCTTGACCCCAGTTCGAATCTGGGCCGGGCTATTATAATTAAATAGCAACGCAAATGGATATAATGCTAATGGTGCCGTGAGCAAGAAGAAGAACAAGGTCTATGTGACAAGAAGGATACTAGAGCCTGCCCTTTCTATTCTTTCTACTCAATGTCAAGTAACGCTGAACAAAAGGCCTCGCCCGCCAAGCAGGGAAGAGATACTGAAAAATGTTGCGGGCAAGGCGGGCATTATGTGTATGCTGACTGATAAGATTGATGCCCACGTGATGGACAAAGCAGGCTCAAACCTAAAAGTCATCAGCTCATACAGCACAGGCTTTGAGCACATCGATGTCAAGGAAGCGACAGCAAGGGGTATCTATGTTACTTATACTGCAGACATCCTTACTGAAGCGACAGCAGACTTGGCATTTGGCCTTATCCTTGCCTGCGCACGCAATATTGTAAGTGCAGACGAATATACCAAGAACAAAAAATGGAAGATTGCATGGAGTCCGGACCTAATGCTTGGATATAATGTCCACGGCAGTATCCTTGGCATAATTGGGCTAGGCAGGATCGGATCGGCGGTGGCACGCAGAGCAAGGGGATTTAACATGAAAGTCATCTACCATAATCGCAGGAGAAACCAGCGCCTCGAATCAGAGCTCAGAGTAACATATGTGGACCTTGACGAGTTGCTTGCTCAGAGCGACTTTGTGTCAATACACACAACTCTGAACAGTGACAGCCACCAACTGATAGACAAGACAAAACTAAGATTGATGAAGAAGACTGCGTTTTTGATAAATACTGCAAGAGGACAGGTCTTAAAAGAAGTAGATCTAGTCAGTACTCTTAAGCGGAATCAGATTGCGGGTGCTGGTCTAGATGTATTTGCAACTGAACCTCTGCCACGGACAAATCCTCTTTTGAAAATGAAAAATGTGGTATTGCTCCCGCATATTGGAAGCGCCACATATCAGACACGCTCCAAGATGGCAGAAGTTGCAGCAAGAAACTTGCTTGATGTTCTAATAGAAAAAAAAGAGCCTAATCCTAGGTTTCTGGTAAACCCAGAAGTAAAGAATGTACGGCCATTATAAGATCATTTTACTGGTTTACAGGGTTTTTTTCTCTCTCTTCATTACTTCTTTGACTCCCACTCCTTCTTCTTTCTATCATATTCTGAACGACTGTAAGCCGGCCTAGCAGGATGCCCCATTACTACAGTATCAGGCAGGACATCCTTTGTAACAACTGCAGCCATTGCAACCACGCTGTTCCTACCTACCCGAATACCCGGTTTGAAGACAGACCTTCCGCCTATTATAGCACCGTCCTCCACTATTACTCCAGCCATTTTGGGGCTCATTGGATAAGGATCATTTGTGAATGCTGCTGCAGGCCCAATGAAAACATTCTTGCCAATTACTGTGAGGGGTGGAATGTAAACTGACCCCTCAATTCTAGTATTGTCGCCTATTTTGACCTTGTAATCTACATGCGTCAGCGAACCTATCATGACATTGTCTCCTATTTCAGCGTCTTTCCCCACATATGCAAAATGCCATACCTTGACATTCTTCCCGATCTTGGCACTCTTGTCAACATAGTTTGTCACGCCGGGCAATGCAGAATAGTTGTTGCTCATTCCTTCACAAATGCCATGGATTTCCTTGCCTTATAACTTTGTCAGGGATCTTATTTTGCCATTTCCTCAAAAAGTCTATGTCTTGGACCTTTTGCCTTTCTCTAAGCTCGTCTGGTAGCATGATAGGTATCTCATCAATTATCGGATAGTAGCGATTGCATTTTGTGCAAAACAGAATACCCTCTTTCACGGTCTGACCTTCCGAAATGATTTGGAAAAGCTCTAGTGGATAGTGCTTATCTATGGGACATGCAAGGATATCAAGCATCGACTTGTTCATTTCAGATCCAAATACACAGGCGAGCCAGTATTGCTTGACAGTATAGCTGCCTCTGCCACCTTTGTCACATTTGTTGCGTCTGTAGCAGTCACGACTATCTTTGCCTTACCTTCTATAGATTCAACAAAATTCTTTAGCTCTAATGTTAGCGGTTCTTGGAACTTCCGGCGGGGCACTATGGTAGCTTCGGCATTGTCTATTCGGATCTCCTGTGTTAAAAAATCACCGGAAATAATGCCGTCAGTGCATACAGCACTAAAAGTCCTTACCTTCTTTGGAGTGAGCCAGTTGGATGCGATGACGGCTACTTTTTGGCCTTCGAAACCAAGCATGATGGTTGCAAAGTCCTCATGTGCATGAAAGCGTTTGCCAGCACGTGCAAATATGACGTGCGGGGGGCTCCCAAAGAGGAATATTGCCGCATCAATGTCATGCACCGATGTATCATAAATTATCCCTACATCTGTAATATGTGGCGGCATTCTGTTTTCCCTATGGAACTCAATCATCATAGGGTCGCCATACACCTTGCCCTCTACTAGCTTGCGCGTGTCGCTAACAGCAGGGTTAAATCGCTCGACGTAGCCAGACGTTAGAATTAGCTTTTTCTTTTCCGCCATATGTGTCATTTCTTCACATTCTCTGGAAGAGAATGACATGGGCTTTTCAACAAATACATTAATGCTATGTTCCATAA
This sequence comes from Nitrososphaera sp., assembly GCA_035253605.1. Taxonomy (GTDB): domain Archaea; phylum Thermoproteota; class Nitrososphaeria; order Nitrososphaerales; family Nitrososphaeraceae; genus Nitrososphaera. The sequence continues at coordinate 3,993 of DATFBV010000142.1, read as the reverse complement.
CCTTCTTGGCCACAGCTGCGTGTGTGTTTGTAGGCGTACACACTAGACAACCGTCAAGCTGTTCCTCTTTCAACATCTCGTCGACTGAAGAATATGCATGTGCATCATGCCTGCTTGCAATCTCCTTAGCCCTAGCGAGGTCAAGATCGCATACCGCTGCCAGGCAATCAAGCTCCTTCAATACTCTTGCATGGTTCTTGCCCCATCCACCAACACCTATAACAGCAATTCTAGTGTCACTACTAGTAGTGCCTACCATACAGGGGTCAACCACTCCATGTATTCTTTGGCTTCGGCTGACACTATCTTGGCATACATTTCACGGATACTCCTTGTCATCGGCCCTTCCTTTCCGCTACCTACAAGGTGGCAATCTATACTGGTAACTGGGACTATCTCTGCTGCAGTGCCGGTAAGGAATATTTCGTCAGCCATATATAGCTCAGTCCTAGCTATTTGGCGCTCGATGACCTTGTAGCCTAAGTTCTCTGCTATCGTCATGACAGTTTCACGAGTTATCCCTTCAAGCACCGAGTCGGCGAAATATGGTGTATAGATATTGTGATGCCGGACAACAAAAATATTTTCGCCAGAAGCCTCACTTACGTTGCCGTACGAGTCAAGCAGAATTGATTCGTCATAACCGTTGCGCTTGCTCTCCTGTGTTGCCAGGATTGAATTGAGGTAGTTGCCTGCGGCTTTGGCAAGCGGAGGGGTCATGTTATCATGGATGCGCCTCCACGAAGAGACACATGCCCTGATGCCTTCGCCCTTAAAGTATTTTGCAAACGGAAACGTGATTATAACAGTATGAGTCGGCGAGTCTTTTGTCACATTAAGGTCAATACCGTGCAGACCTACAAACGTCAGCGGGCGGATATAGCATGACTCTTTAACCTTGTTCTCTTGCAATAGCTCGACTGTAGCATTTGCAAGCTCCCGGGCAGAATATTTGAGCAAAATTGAGTAAATCCGGGCAGAGTGGTGAAGCCGCTTCATATGGTCTTCCAGCCGGAAAATGTAGATGTTGTTCTTGGCTACATAGGCACGTATACCTTCAAAGACTGCCGTGCCATAATGGAGGGCATGGGTATAGATTGGAACTCGGGCGTCTTCCCATTTCACGAGCTTGCCATCAAACCAGACAAACTCGCCGCCTTTTTCCTTCATGTATGAAGCCACAATCCTTCACTGGATTATAAAAATCTTGAACTACTTGTAGCCTTCATGAGGGAATTTCATACCCATCACCCTTGTTGTGCTATCTTCCATTCTTGCAAACTTCTCCACAATATTCCAGTTCTTCTTGATGATTTCTGCTACTGCTTCAGGCACTTTTTCGCACCATTCTTCGTCTCTATCACCACCTTCAAACACCTGTCGATAGAGTATTGCTCTGATCGATGATGCGGAAACTTCAAGCCTGACAGCTTTGAGTGGATTGAGCCTATATGCCTTGAGCATAAGCCGCTCGGCCTTATCACCAGTATATGACACGAACTTTTCCTCATTTATCTGAGTAATTATCTGATTACGAAGTTCCCATGACCGTGACGAAAGCAGTGGGGGCAGGTACTTACTATAGGGCGCGTAGAAGGTATAGTCGGGAAGCACTGTGACACAGTCACCAAAGACAGATTCAACCATCTGTTTCCGCAGTGGATACGAAAACGGAAGGCTCTTTGTGTTTACCTCCTGCCCGTCTTTAATAAAGCGTACTGGGAAAATGTAGACACGATAGTTCTTTTTGAGCCTCAAGATTATTGATTTGTGAGCATTAGTCATCGGGTTTAGATGCACAAGATAGATTGCAGCGGCAGTGGTATTCATGATTTAACTTGCATAGTGCAAAAAAGAGATTATATAATAAGAAAAAGTAAAAGAAACAGCAGGCCTAGCTCTTCCTTATCTCGATTTCAATTGTAGAGACGTTTCTTGTCCTGCCGTCCTCCGATTGGACGGTCTCAGATCCAATCCTTACATCACCTATCTTGTATCCTGCATTTTCCATCCTTTTCAGCGTGATCTGCGATACGTCTACTGCTCGTCCAATACTCAAGCCCCTTGCCTTAATTGTCACTGATGGCTGGTTGGCCAACTGGATCAGAGTTGACGTAACATATGTCATGAGCGGTTTCTTGCCAATGTATATTGTGTCGTGGGGTCCTTCTCTGCGTGGGGTTGTCTGTTCTTGTGATGGTTGTGGTGGTTCAGACATGAATGGGTTAAAGCCCTAGGGATAATTTAAGTCAACGGTCAACAAAGCCTGTTTCTTGAATTCTACCCTTAACCCTTTGATGCTTATCACTAGCGATGTATTATAGAGAGAGAAATATGTGGGGCAGACATGCATAGTGATAGCAGTTGCGTTTGTTTAGCAAGAGGGGAAGCAGTAACAAGTGGAAAGTAGAATATGAGGATACACTCTACAAGATCTATGATTGGGATGGCAACCTTGCAGGTTACCTGTTTCCAACATACAAAGATATAGAGCCCAAAGATGAAGAAGAAGTTATTGTTGAGCTGAATAGAATCCACGCCCAAGTCACGGAAGGGACACTTTTACTACCCATGGTAAAGCTGAACTTGCTAGATAACAACGAAGCAATAGACATTGACTATGTTATTTCTTCACTTCAAGCAAATATAGAAAGAACCAACAGGTGGAAAGAGTGGCTGCACGATAATGCTGAACCATTCAATATTGCAGATTCTGCCGTGTATACTGCAAGGGAAGATCGCAACATGCTTTCGATATCGCTGGACATCGTTGAAACGTTTAATCTAGGCGAAAAGGAAGTACGCAACTTTCTGTCTCCATTGCTTGACAAGTTACATGAAGACGGACTTCTCTGATTTTATATATACGTAGACGTCCTGTGATATGCAAACATGAAGATCCAGTTTGCACCTCACCTCATCTGTCTCCAACACACCGATAAGCAGCTGCGCCTACACCTTGAGAGCCTTGAAATGGATGGGACAAACGAGTGCATGGAAGGGTTTCTGAGATGCAAAGAGTGTGGCACAGGATACCCAATAATACAAGGTGTGGCAATAGTAGTCAAGGACTTCTTTTCCTATGCTGCAGGCCGACCGCAGATGTATGGAAGGTGGCTTCTGGACAGCAGGACAAAAGAGATGAAGCAGTTTTTGAAGGAGAGTGGATCAAGACTTTTGCCGGGCTCTACATCAAACTACAGATACGAAGAGGGAGGCAGCTGGTTCGTACCTTACAGGTGGACTCAGTACGAGCATTCTGTAGAAGATAGGTTGCTCAAGTCGCTCCGGTGGCGATTGAAGCCAAATGAAGTGTACAACAGGATAGTGCACAGCATCAACCCCAAGATGGATGGGGTTGCACTTGACATGGCATGTTCAATGGGTTATAGTACTATGCTCCTAGCGCAAAAGTATGCGTTTGCAATTGGCATAGACATCTCCTTTTCATTCATCCGCGAAGCTAGAAAGAAGATGTACGAATTAAAATGTGGAAATGTTGAGTTTTGCGTATCTGACTTACTGAACACGCCGTTCAACCCTAGCAAGTTTGACCTGATACTTGCATTGAATCTGCTTGAGCTTGTGGATCCGGAAAAGCTTCTAGCGTCAATACACTGGCTGCTTAAGCCGCATGCAGATATGATAATTGCTGATCCGTATGATTATAATCGTGACCCGCCAGCGGAAAAGATGTACGATGCACAATCTTTTCGCAGGCTTTTGGAAAATTCAGGTTTTGAAATAGGGGAAAAGAGTAGCAAGAATGAATCATTTATCCCATGGGTTCTCAAAATAAATGAGCGAGCATACCTATTCTACTTTGTAGACTATATCAAGGCTAAAAAGCTGTCGAAGCAGAAATTTTAATAATACAACCGAATCAAACATATCTATGCCAACAGCATATGTCCTTATCAATTGTGACTTGGGTTCTGAAGAGGAAATAATTCGAGAAATAAGAAAATTGCCTGAAGCCGTTGAAGTTTCAGG
>DATFBV010000141.1:0-7748 GCA_035253605.1 Nitrososphaera sp. | reverse complement strand
TTTTGTAAAATCAGTGCCTTTTGCTTGTTTGTTTTCCTTAGGGGCCATTGCTTTTGAATCTTGTTCTATTGCATCTGCTGGGAGGCCTGGATCTTCGCCGATCTGGGTTAACACTTCGTCATCTTTGTTTTTTTCTTCGCCTTCGTCTTTGGGTTGACTTTCTGAATCGCTCATACTACTACTACTAATCTGACAGTATGATATATATAATTAGAATTATGAGTTGAGGAGTTCAAAATCTGCTTCAATTTATATCTCTACAATACCTTCTGCAGTCGTCGTTACCTCTCTTCGGGCAAAAATATACCATAACAGCGTATACTTTTTGGAGCTAGCTTCAGGCTTTTTGACCTTTTTCACTTTTCTTCCAAATTTGGATCTGTCCGCCATATACTTCATTATCATAAACAAATGAAGGAACTTGTGAATAGTAGCCCTCACGTCCCGAGCTAAAAGTCTTCGGAGCTAATGGAATTTCATGCTCTTTTCCATCAGGCATTCTAATCGTAGCATATGCAATTTTACTTTTCGGTTTCTGCGATGAAGTGTCTGCAGACATAAACTTGTTATGATAGGTACTAAATAACTGATATAAAATCATATTGCATATAGCGTTACGATTCAACATACACACTAGATGATTGCAAAGAATTTGACTTTATTTTTTTCCACACGCTATATATGGTGTATACCACATCATTAGGTCTCTCCTCCCTTCCCCATACTCAATAGATCTTTACATGCTAGTTGAGTCGCTCTGTAGCTTTTTCGCAGAATCAGGATCTCTGTCTGCATAGTATTTTACCATACCTAGCTTGAGCACCTTGAGTGACAATAAAGCGCATTTTATTCTTGCAGGGCCTAGGTTGAGCAGCCCAATATTTTCCAAGATGTCGTCTTTAGTTAGATCCTTGACAGATGTAAGTGGTTTACCCATAATCATCTCAGTTAGCATTGAAGCGCTTGCCTGGCTGATAGCACAGCCTCTTCCTTCAAACTTGATGTCCTTTATCTTTTCCCCGTCAACCTTAAGGTGGATGTCAATCTCATCGCCACACAGAGGATTGCTGTCATGTATGCTCACGTCTGCGTCAAGCAGTTTGCCCTTGTTGCGAGGGTTGCGATAATGATCTAAAATTATTTCACGATAAATGTCGTCACTCAAATCTTGAACAACCTCCTTGCTTCCTCAAGCGCGCTAACAAAGATATCGATTTCCTCCTTTGTATTGTAGATATAAAAACTTGCTCTGGACGTTGCCGCAACATCAAGTCTCTCCATGAGCACCTGTGCACAGTGATGACCGGATCTTATTGCAACACCATGATCATTCATAATAGTGGCCAAGTCATGTGGGTGGATGTCACCAATGTTAAACGATATCACTCCTCCCCTGTCCTTTGAATTGCGTGGACCATAAAGCGTTACGCCTCTGACTTTACTTATCTTGTCAAGTGCATACGTTGTCAGCTCGACTTCATGCTCCCTGACTTTGTCCATGCCAATATTGTTGAGATAGTCTATTGCAGCAGCAAAACCAATTACATCGGCAATATTGGGAGTTCCACCCTCAAATTTGTACGGAAGGTCATTGTACCTTGTCTCGTACTTGTGAACCTCCTTTATCATATCCCCTCCGCCTATAAAGGGCGGCATCTTTTCAAGAATTTCTTTTTTGACGTACAATATGCCAACGCCTGTGGGACCAAGCATTTTATGCGCTGAGAAAGCCATAAAGTCGCAGTCCATCTTTTGGACATCTACTGGCATATGAGGCACTGATTGCGCACCATCGACAAGAACAGGGATACCTTTCTCGTGTGACATCTTGATTATTTCGTTGATAGGAACAATAGTGCCAAGTACATTTGACATGTGTGATACTGATACGAGTTTTGCTTTCTTTCCACTGTCAAGATAATCTGCGTACTCCTGTAGCTTTAGGTAGCCGCTGTCGTCAGTTCCCACGTATTGCAGCATGGCTCCCTTTTCGGAAGTCAGTATCTGCCATGGCACAATGTTGCTATGGTGCTCTATTTCGGTGATGACTATGCTATCTTCCTTTTTAACATTGGTCCTACCCCACGAGTAGGCGATAAGGTTTATGGCTTCCGTGGCGTTACGAGTAAAAACAATCTCTTCAGTGGCTCTAGCATTGATAAATTCTGCCACTTTTTCTCTTGTCTTTTCAAACTCAAGTGTAGCCTCTTCTGCCAGCTGGTGCACTGCACGGTGAATGTTGGAATTGTAGTTCATGTAGTAGTCATGGATGGCGTTAATTACCGCAAGAGGTTTTTGTGTAGTAGCAGCATTGTCAAGGTAGACAAGTGGTTTGTCTCCGCTAACTTTACGCTTGAGGATAGGAAAGTCCTCTCTTATTTTTTCGGTATTGAGAGCGCCCTTTTGCATCATTTCGCTAATCCAGCTTGATGTAAATTGAGTTGTCCTGTATTTTAACCTTGTAAGTTTTAATAGGCTCTTCAGCAGGCAGGTTCTGCGGAACGCCAGTTTCAAGCTTAAACACAGATAGGTGTAATGGACACGTCACCGTCTTTTCCTCCTCGTTCATAATTCCTGTAGACAAATCGGCATATGCATGTGTACATATTCTGTCAGTGGCATACACATTATCTCCTATTTTCGTGATGAGTATTTTCTTGTCGCCCTGATCAAAATCCAGCATGTCACCATCTTTTAGTGACTTTTTGTCGCATACCTTTACCCATTGTTGTTGTTGTTCTTCTTCTTCTGACATAAGAAACCCCCATTCGGCCCTACCTATACTTGTAGTGCTTTTCAAAGAGATCTTGAGTCTCGCGGTAGCGGGACTTTTCAACCTCCAATATCTGTTCCATTGCCTCGTCTGTCTTGAGCATTAACTGTTTACGTTGCCACTTGTTTTCAATAAGATAGTTAATCCATGCCCTTATGGTCGGACCCATCTTTCTGGATAGCGGCTCAAGAAAGCCAGATACAATCTCACGCTTTGCACCTTCCCTGCTAAGGCCCCTTGTCATTAGATAGTAGATCTGGTTTTCATCCATCTGGGCTACGGAGGCAGAGTGGGTGGCCTTAACTTCATTAGTTTCTATTTCAAGGCCTGGTATTGCATCCGACTTGGCTCCTCTGTCAAGAAGGATTGCATGCCCTGCTAGGTATGATTCTGTGCCTTTGCCCTCTTTGCCTATCTTGATCATACCCTTGAACAAGGATTTTGAAGTATCCTTGAGCACGGATTTGACAAGTACCCTCCCTCGAGTGTGTGGTCCTAGGTGGACAAGGTTAGATGTGACATCGAAGGATTGGTTGCCTATCCCAAAGACTATCTCAACATCTTCTGAAGAAGCACCAGGACCTTTCATGATGCTGTCTGTCTTGTAGCGTGAAAGCAATGATCCAAACAAGCCGATACACCACGACATTTTACCATCCCTTTCGACAAATGCCTTCCTATTTGAAACGTTAACTGTGTCATGACCCATTGCCTGTAGAGTCACCAATTCCAGATGTGCATTTGGATTGACATGAGTCTCAACTAATTCAAAATATCCCTGCTGTACATCTTGTCTACCTGAGGAGCCAGGCGCATATATCTCCTGCACAACTGTTGCTTTTGAGCCTGTGTCTGCTACAACGATGTTTCTTGATATAAGTGAAGTCCCATCGTCTGCAAGTGAGGTAATTATCCTTATTGGCTCTTCCAGTATGACATTTCTTGGAATATAGACAAAAATGCCAGATTGGAAAGCCGACCCTTCAAGTGCAAGGAACTTATCCTCTAGATAATTCAGCTGATTTGCGCCCATATGCGATCTGATTAGGTCGCCGTGACTGGTCAGCGCGTCTTTGATGCTTGAAACAATCACACCTTGCTTGGCGACGTTATCGCGGATGAAGATCTTGTTTATCTCTTGACCTACTTGAAGAATTCCTGTTTCCTGCTCGAGCTCTTTTAACCTGTCAGCGAGATCTTTGCTAAGTGCAGCAGGCCTTGTTGTTGTTGTTGTCGTCGTCGTGGTCGTGGCCTGCGCCATAAAGCGAATGATTTCTGGCTTTATCTTGTTTACATCTGAATACTTGGAGTAGAGCGGTGAGACTTCAGCAGGCAGTGACTGATACTGTGAGAAGGCCTGCTTGCGTATCGAAGCAAGCCAGCTAGGCTCTTGACCTGCTATTGAATCAATATGACCGCTGTTAATTGAGGACAGAGTAGAAGTAGTGGTCGCCATAGTGGCATCACAACAAAAAATGTGTGTAAGGTAGAGCTTGAAGGAGAGGCTTAACCGACTGAGCCTTCCATTTCGAGTTTGACTAACCTGTTAAGCTCTACTGCGTACTCCATCGGAAGCTCCTTTGTGAATGGCTCCATGAATCCACCAATGATCATTGAGAGCGCGTCTGACTCTGAATATCCTCTACTCATCAAGTAGATTATTTGGTCCTCGCCTATCTTGCCTACTGTTGCTTCATGAGTAATAGTGGCGTCGTCTTCATTAACCTCGATGTATGGGTAGGTGTCAGTTCTAGAGTGCTCGTCCAACAATAGTGCATCGCACCTCACGTTTGACTTGACACCTGTTGCCCCCTTTGCGACGTGGAGCAATCCCCGGTACGTTGTTCTGCCAGAATCCTTACTCACAGACTTGCTAGTTATTCTAGAAGTGGTATTTGGCGCAAGATGGACTGCCTTTGCTCCTGCATCTTGGTGCTGATTCTTCCCTGCAAATGCTACTGACACAACCTCAGCATGTGCGTTCTTGCCAAGCATGTAGACACCAGGATACTTCATCGTTAGCTTGCTGCCAAGATTACCGTCAATCCATTCGACCTTCGCATCTTCATAGGCATAGGCCCTCTTTGTCACAAGATTGTAGACATCCTTGCTCCAGTTCTGGATTGTAGTATAGCGTATCTTGGCGCCCTTCTTGGCAATTAACTCTACAACGGCAGAGTGAAGCGACTCGGTGGTATAGACAGGCGCTGTGCATCCTTCAATATAGTGCACTTCGGCACCCTCATCTGCAATGATAAGCGTTCTCTCAAACTGGCCAATATTTTCGGCATTAATCCTGAAATATGCCTGTAGCGGAAGCTCAACTTTGACATTTCGTGGAACATAGATGAAGGATCCCCCAGACCATACCGCGCTATTGAGGGCTGCAAACTTGTTGTCCTCTGGCGGAATTACCTTGCCAAAGTGCTTCTTGAGAATGTCAGGGTATTGCTTTAGTGCCGAGTCAGTGTCGGCGAAAATTACGCCTTGCTTTTGCAGGTCTTCCCTTAAATTGTGATAAACAGTTTCAGATTCGTACTGTGCACCGACTCCTGCAAGGAACTTGCGCTCAGCCTCAGGGATACCAAGCTTTTCAAAGGTATTCCTTACTGATTCTGGAACGTCCTCCCAGCTCTTGCTGGTCTTCTCTGATGCTTTGGCGTAATAGTATATGTTTTGGAAGTCAATTTTGGACAGATCTCCTCCCCAATTTGGCATGGGCTTGCTCATGAAGACCTCATATGATCTTAACCTAAAGTCCCTCATCCAGTCTGGCTCGCCTTTCATCCTGCTAATTTCTTCAACCGTGCCCCTTGAAAGGCCCTTTTTGCTGAGGTAAACGTAAAGCTCAGTTGAATCTTTAAAGTCATATTTGCTATAATCCATGTTAAGGTCTTCTTTTGCACTCATACGCTTCTTTATAACGTCGTTATGTTTTATATATATTTTGTATTAACCAAACACGCGAAAAAGGCCTTAGTACAGACTAGATTGCGAGCTGCCAGTCATCCTTTAGAATTTTAGGCAGACGAAACAGTCAAAGATAAGGTAGATACTCATAATCAGGTTCCTGTCAAGCTAGTTGTATTTTCACCTAATGGGTTTTCAAGCCCACCCTCATCTGTGCCATTTCCGATACTATTATTCAAACCCTGTTGTCCTGCTGTAGGCGTCTCCAGAGTGCTTGTCTCTCTGCCAAAAGTGACATCTGCGTCTGGGATTTGCTCAGCCCCCCCTGGAGGAGGCGCACTAGCAACAGCTCCTTCTTCCCCGCCTCCTCCTTCTTGATTTTCCAAAGCATCATTCCCCCCAGCCATTGTAGTATTATGACCAGGGCCACTTGTCGCAGATTCATCTGCAGTCTCCGACTGCATTGCTGCTCTAGGGGCACTGGGAAATAGTGCTGAGCCAAACGCCACAACAACCACAAATATAACAGCCACTGCTGCAATAATTCCGATAATTATCCATCTTGCTGAACCTCTATAGAATCTGCGTTGATCATCTTCTGCCATTATAGGACAATATATTGCTCTGACCTACAAATTACTTAACTGCTGCTGGAAATATTTTATCTAGGTGCTGGTTCTGTTCTATGAACACAAATGATAGCAAGCCAGAAAGAGACAGTCTAATGGCACACTGACTGTCGCAGTTATTCTTTCCTCATGGCTATGCTTTTACGTTTTTGTTGCAGCAAAAATAGAGAGATTTTGGCCATAGTTATAGAAGATCGGCTAATTGTAAGGTGCTCAAATAATAGCATTATAAAATGTACTTACTGAGGATGTCGATGTATTGAAATAGTTGGAATGTGATATAAGATATTGCACTTACATTACGTGATTTAGATAATTGGTAACAAGAAAAGATAGAATTTATAATGGTATAAACAAGACTCCTCGACTCCTTGTCTTTGGTTATCCTTCTAAAGCTCCTCAAGTAGGGGGCTTGCTATGGTCAAAAAGGGTTTCAGACTCTATCAGTAAGTTAGGGGTAGTTAACATCAGGAATGTAAGCAGCGAACGATCTATTGATGCTAAACTCAACACTCGCCAAATTGTAAAGAACATCATACCTTGTTTGATAAGAGATTCTTATGATGCCGTCCGTGGCCTTTTGACTCTGCCACAATTAGCATTGTTGGATAGCTGGGGCGAGGCTAGCATAATCCTTTGGGTCCTTCTTAGGGTTTTCCAGCCACATGCAAAGATAATAATAGTCTTTCACCATTATGAACCCAGAATACTGCCAGATCGAATTTCAGAGATAGAATCTCATTTTAGTAGAGCAGTCGCAAAGCGGTACAACTCAATAATAGAAAAACTAACCAGCATTATGATTAGAGATTCGGATATGATATTAACAGTCAGCCGCACTTCGGCTAGGCAACTGTACTCATTATACGGCATAACCGGTAATAATAATATCAAAGATCAAGATCAAAAGAACGCGCCTTTTGGCTCTGGCAAAATACGAATAGTCGGCACCGGTGTGGATAAACTCACTATTGACGAAGCCGCAGAAAAAGATATCGATTTCTTTTGCATCGGACGCATTGAAAAGCTCGACGGTATCGATAAAATCTGGTCAGCTTTAAAGAAGCTTCGCCCAGCGGCTAAGTTTGTCATGATAGGCAGAGCTTCGTTAACCGAAATAAATCATCTCAAGTCAATAGGCATAGAGCATAAAGGAGAGGTAACTGATAAAGAAAAGCTCAAACTGTACTCAAGAGCTAAGGTATTTCTCTTTCCCTCTGGCAGAGAAGGGTTTGGAATAGCACTAGCTGAGAGTCTACAGCTAGGCATGTCGGCAGTGATATGGAGATTACCTGTATTTGAAGAACTTTATTCAGAAAGTGTGATGGCAAAGCAAGGAAGGGTCCTATTAGTAGAGAGAGGGAATTACAAATTGTTCGCGGCTGAGGCTCTAAGGGCCCTGGACTCTTATGATAGGAGAAACACAACAACAACAA
>DATFBV010000140.1:0-3475 GCA_035253605.1 Nitrososphaera sp. | reverse complement strand
GATCAAGGGAATTGTAGAAAATCTAAAGAGTTACGGAAGGGTTAGACGCGCATATTTGGGGATTACTTCATACCCTATCTCCATTCCAGAAGAGGTAACAAGGCAGGCAGGAATGAGTCAGGATTCGGGGCTAATGATCGTCTCGGTTGAACCCAACTCCCCTGCAAAGAAGGCGGGTCTGCTAATAGGTGATGTAGTATTGAGCCTTGACGGAAATAAAGTCGGAAGTTTACATGACATAGAGCGGTTGCTGACACAAGAGCTGATTGGCAAAGCTGTAAAGTTGGCTGTTCTCAGATCTGAAAAATTCACCGAACTAACAATAGTTCCAGAGGACGCCGCCTCCCATTGAAGAAGAAAGAATCCACCACTTAGCTAGCCACAGCTGGACAAGATACTGACCTATAATGATGTGTTGAATATTTCAACGTTAACTAACAGCTTATTTACGATATCATCGATGGATGTCTAAGAAATTTGGATACTTTGGCAAGTCTTTCTTTCAGTATTAAGCGTATAATCTCCAGGGCATACTAATTGTGGAGGTTCATTTGCAGTGTAAAACCTTGTGCATACGCTGTCGAGAAACCTGTATCCCTGAGGACAGAATTTCGTTTGATACTTGATAGGTTCTTCATCTAGATCTGCACACGCAGTCTCGCCTCCTTGTCCTGTTTCTAGCGAACCGCCTAGGCACCCTGGTGCCGTTGTATCTTCAAGGTCATACATTATGCACCGGTTCTCGGACACTTCAAATGGGTCAGGACATGTTATTACTGGCTCTGTTTCGCATGTCCCGTGATTGAGAGTCAACCCTACAGGACATTGGTGATCTTCTTCTGGCGGTAGCCCATCGTCAGCTGGACGAGGTGTTGATTCCTCAGTCACGCCTATTTCCTCATTTGGGGCGAGGTTGTTGGCACCCCTTTGGTCTGGGCCTTGGTCTTGTAATTGTTGTGCAGTTATCGATGGAACCGCTCCTATCACTGCAATGCTTGCTACTAATGAGGTAACCGCCGCCGCTGCCATTGTCAAAGCAACTAGCCTTTTTTTGGTATTATTATCGTTCCTCGACATCATTGGAAGGGCGGATAATGTTCATAATAGCTTATAGCGAGTATGCTAAAAATAATTAGAACAGTAGCTGAATAATTATAATAATAATATAATAATAATAACAATGACAGTAGAAGAGTCTTTTTGAGTCAACTGGTGAGAAAGTTTTTGGTTTGATGGATTAAGGTGGCACGGAATGAAATTTAGGCCAAGTTAGCTTATACATGCCCACCTCGACAATATTTGAAAGGAAATTATCATCAGGAAAAAGGGGAGCGGGGTTAGACTCTCCTTTTGCAACTCTTCTTCTAATTGCTCTTCCTGATTTCATTATCGCTGTTGGCTGTCACTCCAAGTATAGCTTTGACTGCGTGGTTTATAAGATAGTTTCGCCATTTCTGATAATTACTATTTGCTAGTCACGCATTAGTTTCTAGATGATAATGATGACGACCATCATCATCGCCTGACAAAGGCTAAAAGCCAGCTTCTCTCTCTATGTAACATCTCTGTGGAACCCTTCTAAAAGAATAAGAGAGCTGGCCGATCGGGATTTGGATAAAAATTCATTTCAATCCATGGCTCCAACTTTGCTTCACTAATCAGTTCTTGTCTGAATATAATCTTCCGCTCTAAGGATGAATGTATAGTCGCATGATAGAAACATTTGATGCCAGGATTAAGGGTTTGGCATTATCGCAACATGATATTCAATGAAAGAAATCTACAATCCGAACACCGACACTTAACAAAAACAACTCTGATAAAAATATGCTTATTAAATGTGCACTTACTAATTATGGGCCTATGAAAAAGACTAGTGGTAAACAGACACTACGAGGACTAGCCCTTGTCAATTTTTACACTACAGATGTGAAAGCTGCAAAGAAGTGGTACTCTGAGCTGCTCGGCATCGAGCCGTACTTTGAACGCCCAGACTCCGAGCACCCAGCATATATAGAGTTCCGCCTTGGCGACTACCAAAACGAATTTGGCATCATTGACAGCAAATACGCACCCAAAGGTGCGACAGCCGGTCCAGGAGGTGCGGTTGTATACTGGCACGTCGATAATGTTGCAGCAACACTTGAAAAGGTAAAGGCGATGGGTGCAAAAGAATATGAACCACTCACAAGACGTGGTGAAGCGGGATTCATCACTGCTTCTGTTGTCGACCCTTTCGGTAACATCCTCGGCATTATGTATAACCCACACTATCTGGAGATCCTAGGTTCGACCAAGAGAGAAAAGTAGAGCATATTTTGTCTACGCTTCCCTCATTGAGGACATATGTTCATGGATTTCTCTAGTTTAATGATGGAAAAAAGTTAGCCTATGTGAAAATCGTGTTATTCCTGGTGGTCAGTCAGGATTAGATTACAGCATGCGATCGGGTTCTGCTATTGAGCTTTAAAGCAATAAAATAGTTGGATGACTTCAGCGTTTTTTGAGATGATTTATTTTGTTATTATCAGTCTTTTAGCTTTTCTTCTGCCTTCTTCTTTTCGTATTGAGCGCCCATATCCCTATCTGGATCTTGCATCTTTGCGCCCATTGCCTTAGCACCAGCTTTCATCTTGTCTCCTGCATCCTCCAAATCTCGTTCAGCTTCACTCTTTGTATCGACCTCTCGTTTCACTTCTTCCTTTCTTACATTTCCGTATTCGTCAGTTTTTACTTCTCTTTTTATCTTTTCTTCTCTCTCGGACATCCCTAAGACAGATATATTATCCACTTGTACTTAAATTAGCTCGTATACGATTTGTTCAAAAGCAGTACGAGTCGATCGTAGATTGGTAAATCAGATGGTGCTTCAGGATTTACACTCTTTTTTAGTCAGTTAGTCCTCAGTCCTCACTACTCTACCGCGATATCAATCTCTTCTTTTTGCCTGCTGTCCTCACCATCTTCTTCTTCTTCAATCATCTTCTTGTCCTTTCTCTTTCGAAGCCTTCTAACTCCCTCGAGTATTTCCCTTAATTGTTCTTCAGATATTTTGGATATTTTAGAATCGCATTCTATACCTTTGGCATCAAGTACTTGCTCAGTAAGTACAATAATCTCATCCTTGTGTTGCTGCTCTTCAACAGTTAGCATATTGTTGCTCATGAAGCGAAAGTATGCAAATTCACTCATCTAACATCATCTGTTATATTCCAAATTGCTATTTATTCTTTGTATATCTTTTCAACAACAACAACAAAATGATTTCATAGCATCTTTAGTACCTATGTACGCTTTCTGCTCTTGACTATTAACGGGGATAATCCCTCATCTTCCTCTTGCGTCTTTTTTCTATTTCCCTTTTTTTGCACAAGAATCCCATTTTAGGAACGGTACCATAGTGGGCCCATCGGGATTTGGATAAAAATTCATTTGAGTTCATCGACTAGGATATTGATAGGTTCAAAAAGGAAAT
>DATFBV010000139.1:0-4219 GCA_035253605.1 Nitrososphaera sp. | reverse complement strand
GCTGCACTTGCTAGCTCAAGATATATATTGACAGGAATGCTAGCACATGAGGTTAGTAGCCGTACATGAAGGCAGACAGCATCAAAAGCGAGCTGGAATCTTATGCTTCTACCGTGAACAACTTTATACTTACATTTATTGAGGGCAAGCCAAGAGAGCTTTACCAGGCTTCGTCACATTATATCCGCACTGGAGGCAAGCGTTTGCGGCCGTTCATGGTCCTCAAGGGCTGCGAAATGCTAGGAGGAAGCGCCGAGAGGGCTCTTCCTGCAGCCGCTGCAGTTGAGCTTGTTCATAACTTTACACTTGTACATGACGATATCATGGACAACGATGAAATGAGGCACGGAGCTGCAACTGTGCACAGGTACTATGGTATGCCACTTGCGATCCTTGCCGGAGACATCCTATTCTCAAAAGCCTTTGAACTGTTAACGTTTAACTGTAGAAAGGCAGGAATTCCAGATAAGTCGATAATTGACATGGTGGAGCATCTTTCATTTGCGTGCACGGAAATATGCGAGGGACAGGCAATAGACGTAGAAGTGGCATCAAGCGCCAAGTTTCCAAGCGTGCAGCATTATGTCGACATGATCGGTAAAAAGACTGCTACGCTCTTTGAAGTATCATGTGCACTTGGCGCGCTGTCATCTCCAAATCACACTGCTAGTGATATCAGAAACCTCTCTTCATTTGGCCGCAACATTGGTATTGCTTTCCAGTTGGTAGAT
Source organism: Nitrososphaera sp. (assembly GCA_035253605.1). Lineage (GTDB taxonomy): Archaea > Thermoproteota > Nitrososphaeria > Nitrososphaerales > Nitrososphaeraceae > Nitrososphaera. The sequence continues at coordinate 3,488 of DATFBV010000139.1, read as the reverse complement.
GATTTAATAGGTGTGATAGGCGATCCTAAGCTGACAGGCAAGGCCGCCGGCAATGACATTCGAGAAGGCAAGAAGACATACCCAATACTACTTGCTCTAAGAAACGCCAACAAAGAAGACGCAGAAAGGATCAAGAGGGTGTTTGGTACAAGAGGGAAGGCCTTAAGCCAAGATATCAAAGAGGCTGTAAGGGTCATCTCTAATATTGGTATAGAGCAAGATGTGAGAAATGAGGCAAGAAGGTACCTGCATGAAGCAGTTAAGTCAATTGAAGGTTATAGTAACTCTGACGCCAGAAGAGCTCTTCAATTCTCAGCAGATTTTGTGGTGGGCAGGAGTCTGTAGTAATACGTGCCAATCGATCCGGATACTGAGAAATTCGTAAAGATTATTGCGTTGAAGAACTCCGTAGAGCACGGCGGCAAGGCACAGTCTGATGCGGTAATCGCCAAGTTTGTCGGCTCAAAACCAGAATTGCGTAGCCAAATAAAGTTACTTATCTCTGAGATCAAGGCAGTTGTGCAACAAATAAATGCGCTTTCGCTTGCAGATCAAAAATCGCTTCTTGAAGAGCTTGTACCGAGCAAGGTTGCTGCAGAAAAGCAAGTGTCAGACCAGAAACAACAACAACAGCAGCAACTGCCTCCACTTAAAGGAGCCATGCAGGGCAAGGTGGTCACTCGATTTCCACCTGAGCCAAACGGGTACCCACATATTGGACATGCTAAGGCAGTCATAATTGACGAAGAGTATGCCCGAATGTACGGCGGCAAGCTGATTCTCCGCTTTGATGATACAAATCCGCTCAACGAAAAGGTGGAATATTATGATGCCATAGCCGAGGGGCTGGAATGGCTTGGAGTCAAGCCTGATATTATTAAGAATACTTCAGACGACATTGAGCTTTTGCATAATTATGGAAGAAGGCTGATCGACCTTGACGGCGCATATGTATGTATCTGTAGTCAGGAGACGATACATCACCTTCGAGCAAGAGGCATCCCATGCGAGTGCAGGCGCAATCCTGCAATCGCGGTTGATAGGATTGGAAAATTGTTTGGTGGTTCATACGAGCAAAATGAAGCTATTGTGCGATTCAAGGGCGACATGGCAGACCAGAACACTGCCATGCGTGACCCCGCACTTTTCAGGATAATAGACTCTGATCACCCTAAGCTAGGCAATAGAGTGCGAGTTTGGCCGACCTATGACTTTGCGGCTCCAATTGAAGACAGCATCGATGGGGTAACACATGCTTTGAGGACAAAAGAATACGAGCTTCGCAATGCGCTCTATTTTGCAATTCTAGGCAGGCTCGGTTTAAGAAAGCCCTATCTTATTGAATTTTCAAGGCTGGAGTTTGAAGGAATTCCAGTTTCAAAGCGAAAGATAAAGCCACTTATAGAAAATGGCACAATCAGAAGCTGGGATGACCCGCGGCTTCCAACACTTGCAGCGCTTAGAAGGAGAGGCTTTGTGCCCGAGGCGATACGCAAATTTGTGCTGTCGCTTGGCCTAACACTTGCAGAAACCAAGCCTCCTTTTGAAAGCCTAGAAGCTTTAAACAGGAAGATAATAGATCCAATATCTCTACGGCTGTTCTTTGTGAAAAGCCCTATCGAAATGTATGTCAGGGGCGGTCCAGAAACGGAGGTCGTACTCAAGAACCATCCTACGGATGCCAACCTTGGAACTAGGAAGGTAAAGGTTGGTGACCGGTTCTATATCTCTGAAGATGATGCAGCAAAGCTGAAGATTGGGGACGTAATTCGGCTCATTGAATTGTATAACGTCAAAGTGACGAGTATAAATTGGAAGAATGATGCCCGCTTGGCAATAACAGCTGAGGCCAGTGGTAACGAGATTCGGCAATCCATGCCTAAAATACAGTGGATTGCAAAGAATGATATAATTGACTACAAGGTCCTGATTCCCAAAGAACTCTACATGAGTGAGGAGGAGTACAACACTAACAGCCTTGAAATATTGCAAGGTTTTGCAGAATCTTTTGTGTCACAACTTAGGCCCGATGCACGGGTTCAGTTTGTGAGATTTGGATTTTGCAGAATCGATGGTAATCAAATTGCAATAATGACGCACAGGTAAATCGACAATGAAGGTAGCAAGAATCCGAGATAGCAAGGTAAAGGAGACATATAGCATTATATCTGATGATGGAAAAAGCATTGTCACAAGATCGGAAATACAACAGCAGACAGGCATACCTGTTCCCCTAAACATCAAGGACTTTGTGTTCAGAGGATGGCTTGACGAGGTCAAGCATCATAAGTCCAAGCTGAAATTCAATCAGAAAGTGAGCGATGTCGAGCTCTTGGTGCCTATACCAAACCCGCCAAAGATAGTCTGCCTTGCCTTTAACTATTATGATCATGCGCGTGACGCAGGGCTTACTCCTTCAGATGAGCCCGTGATATTCATGAAGCCAAGGACCGCTCTCAATGAGCCGTTCAAAGACATCATCTGTCCGTCATTCGTAACTCGCCTTGACTATGAAGCCGAGCTTGCAGTTATCATTGGCAAAGAGACGAAGAAGGTGCCAGAAGATAGAGCACTTGATTCTGTCTTTGGGTACATGATATTACATGACGTTTCTGCAAGAGACATCCAGTTTAAGGACAAACAGTTTACTCGAGGCAAGGGGATCGATACTTTTGCTCCATGCGGACCTTGGATAACGACTAAGGACGAGATCTCAGATCCTCAGAATCTTCGCATAACCACCAAGGTTAATGGCGAAACGCGCCAAAACTCATCGAGTTCAAACATGGTTATCCCAGTCAGGCGGATAATTTCTGCACTTAGCGTGACTATGACTCTTGAGCCGGGGGACATCATTTCAACAGGAACACCTGCTGGAGTAGCAATGTCAATGAAAGAGCCAAAATATCTAAAGGATGGAGATGTGGTTGAAATAACGATAGAAAGACTAGGCACTATAAGGAACCGCATAGTATATCACTAACTAACTTTAAAGCAAGCGCGCGCTACTGCCGAGAATGATTTGACATGGATGGCTATAGTGTAGTAGTGGTAGTAGCAAAGACTTTCTTGCTGATATGAGCGGCGCTGGTTAAGAGATAAAAAACCCTCCAGACTAAAATGTGACGAATTATTGGAGTTAAGAGGCTATAAGCAGGGTATAGATTCTAAAACGACGAAAAGAAAGTAGTAAAAAGTGATGGACGGACTTTGAGCAAGTGGCTCTCAAAGATTTGGTTTGATGTGATGAAACCAAGGAATATTTCACTACTGCTGCCGCCTCGAAATAGAAGGTTGGCTATATGCGCTGTATGATAAGAAATTGCCCTGCCTATCCTTATATCCCCGACTAGGATGGTGACGGCGGCGGTTTTGTTCTGCTCAGCCTTGTTATTTCTCGTTCTAACAGCCTAGCATAGTATTCGTACGACTCTGCCAACTTCCCTCTGATGTTTGCAAGCTGCATCGATAAGTTAAGGGCATCAAGG
>DATFBV010000138.1:0-8459 GCA_035253605.1 Nitrososphaera sp. | reverse complement strand
AAATTGCAGACCTGTATTGCGTGCCAACATCATTGCCTTGTCTATTAAGAGTCGTTGGATTGTGTGTATGCCAGAAAACATCAAGTATTCTTTCAAAAGGTACAACTTTCGGATCAAATTGTATCTGAATTGATTCTGCATGCCCAGTTTTTCCTGTGCATACTTGGTCATAGGAAGGATCTTTTACTACTCCTCCTGAATAACCCGGTAGAACAGATTTGACACCTTTGAGTCTTTTGAAGATTGCTTCACTGCACCAGAAACATCCATTAGCAAGCGTTGCTATCTCAAGCTTGTCATTCATTTACTATTTTTGGCAGCTCCTTTCCCTTTGGAATAAAACGTATAGAGAGCGAATTGACACAATCTCGAGTGTTTTTATCTGTCAAGCCTTCTCCGAGAAATTCGTGCCCTAAGTGTCCCCCACAGTTTGTACATTGTATTTCTATTCTTATGCCGTCAGGATCTGGTACGCGTTCAATTGCATTTGAGAAGCTTTCATCAAAGCTTGGCCATCCACATCCTGCATTAAACTTGCTTTTAGATGAAAAAAGTGGGGCATTGCATCTCCTGCAGATAAATGTTCCATCCTCGTAAAAATTGTCGTACTCGCCAGTGAAAGGCGCTTCTGTTGCTTTATGCACAATAACTCTTTCTTGTTCTGGAGTCAATTTATTAAAGTCCATATATACTCATAATCCCTTTAGCATATTTTGAAGTTTCTGCTACCGTAGATGTCTCGTACGTATGGATATTTATATGATTTAGACCCAGCAGAGAAGAAAATCAGATTCAAAACAAAAATTTTCTCGATTAATGACAGTTGAGCCCCATAACCGCTTAGTGATCCTAATAGAGTAGCTGACACGTCAGACCTAGCGACATCATGCGTTGCGCTATTTTCTGTATCGTTATTTCCATACTGTTTTTAGCCATGTATGTGCAATACCTCTTGCACTTACAACATGGCGATACGATATAGATGTGTCCACTGCAATATTGTCTTAAGCGGGGAAGGTGCTTCTAGGCATTACCTTGCCAACCCTACCCACAAGCTCGAGAAGCTGCCTCCTCCAGTAAAGCCAGTGAAGAACACGCGCTAGAGCTTATTCCCTTATACTTTCTAGAGTTGATACTACCTGCCATAACATGGTGCGTATATGTGACTGCATTTGAGGGCTTTGAGTAGCACTGTCAAGCAGACTTATTGCATTTGCAGCCCTCACCGATACACTTCCGCTCTTTTCGTCCTTGAGTGTAAGAAGCACTTCTTTTATCATATTTCGAATACTCTTCTGGATATCGCTGTTTCTCGTAATTGAGTCGAGAGTTTCAATGGCGCGAGCAAGGCGTTGTTGATTTTCCTTTTCTTTAAGTTCCCTTTTTGACGATGTCATTATGCAGGCCTCCAAACGACTGCTTATCTAGCTGCCAGTTGCTTTTGAATGTTTTTGTGGTCGCTGGTGTCAAGAGACTTATCTATGTAGTATTGGATGATCTTTATATGTGAAGTCTTTCCCAAATTAAGGGAAAAAATATTCGGCATTCGTCCTTCTCATGCTACTCTTCCCACAAGAGCGTGCTATCTGCACGTCGAAAGGAGATTGCTGAGGGTTTGTGCATACATTCTAGATATATATGCCGCTGTCATGATTGCATACCTTAAATGCCCTATTATCCATATGAGAGGTTAACCAAGTCTTCCTAAATGGTGGCAGAAGAGCAACTAAAGTGCAACATTTGTGGCGGCATCACGGTGAGCGCAAGCCAAGCAAAGCAACACGCATCAACGTCTTCTCATCAATTGAATAAGTCAAAACTCGAGCAAGAGCTCAATGCTGTAAAAATGGAAAATTATCAAAATGAGAGCTCGGTAGTTATCAGTTGGGAGAGAAGCTCTGTGTGACTCTACTATTGCACTATCATCACAGTGCACTTAGCATGATGCAGCACCTTGTTTGAGATGCTGCCAAGCACCATCTCTTTGAACCTCCCAAGGCCTCGTCTACCAATGATTATAGTATCAAAGTTTCCCTTCTGAGCATACCCAACTATGTTCGAGGCTGCATCACCTTCGCCAATTACTGTCTCTATTTTGACGTCGCTTTTCTCGGCTATTTGCTTGCACTTGTCCAAGATTTTTGCCGACTCTGCCCTGAAGTTGGCAAGGAGGTCGTTGAGCAGCTTTTGTGACTCGACATACACCGTTGGAGGATTTTCTATGACATTCATCGCAGTCATGTTGGCACCTGTCTTTTTTGCAAGGTAAATTGCGTGATCAAGGGCGCGAAGAGAGTTTTCCGATCCATCTACTGGCACCAATATCTTTGAAAGCATGTTTGTACGGATATAGTATTAGTAGCAATATTATTTTAATGCAGAGCCTGGTCCTGCGGCAGAAGGAACTGGATGAATATGCTTATGATATATAGCGCAGCGAGCATTATCCCTACCCTGAGGCCTATTTCTTTCCTAAGAAACATCGGTATGAGTGCAAGAATAGTGACCGTTGTCACCAAGATCATCTGGTATTGCAGAATCGGGTTCGCTTCGATGTTAGCATAAAAGCCTCCATGATACATTGCTCCAAATACTGCCACAGCGAGCAGGAGGGTATTGTTAAGTACCTTTGAGCCAAGCACATTTGCGACTGCTATTGATGCGCCTGCCGCTCCTTTCCTTGCAAGAAGCATCATCGAAATTTTCTCCGGCATTTCCCCGGCTATGGGGCTGATTATTACTGCAAGGACAATAACAGAAATACCTACTTCAACAGAGAACTCTTGAAGAGAATGTATGAATGGCTCTGCTCCAAAAAATATGCCTGCTGTGCCGGCAGCAAAAGCCAACGCAGCCTTTAATAATTCCCTGCTAGGGCCTTTTTCTGGCAGGCTTTCTTCAACCTTCACGACTTTGTGGTCTGGATGATTGCCGACCTCTTTCTCTTGCTTTATCTTTGCCATCTTTTTTTCAGCTCTCATCTCCATTAAGGCCATAACAAGGTAGGCTCCAAACATTGCGGCAAAGATAAAGCCGTCGATAAAGTTGTAGCCGTCTATGAACAGAGCTGCACTGATGACAGCAGTTGCGAGCAGGAATATCTTGTCGAGCTTGAATGTAACAACATTCACACCTTTGAGCGGCGCTTTTGACAGGCGGGTCGTGGCTATGAGAAGCATTATTGAGAGACCTAGTGTCATCATCAGAAGGTTGCTCCCAAGGCCTGAACCTATCGCTGCCCCATAAAGGCCTCCTGCCGCAGCATAAATGACTATGGCGATCTCGGGAAGAGTAGTCGCAACGCTCAGCAGTGTCCGCCCTACAAATTTTGCACCATATTTTTTTGAGAGATGCTCCGCCCCGTACGCAAGTACAAAGCTTGCAACAGTAAGCTCCGCGAGCCACAAAAGCATTGTCAAAAGGTTTTCTGCCAAACTAGTGTTGCTAGTCAGCGCAGGCTTAATATAAACTAGTTAGCGGACCAACAGTTCTCTAAATCTTATTTAACTTTCTTATTGCCAACTCCTTCCAATATTGTGTAAGAAGGGACTTGTATAGAGTTAATTTGTAGTATGGCGTATATTATATTGATTTGATTGCAAATATTGTTCATATTAGTCTGAATGCTCGAGGGGGCGGCGAACGTTTAGCAGTCGCCACGATAAAGGCTATTTCGTCTATGGGGATTGATGTTGAGCTCTCCACAATTGAAAAGCCTGATATGGCATTGATACGCCTTGCCTATGGCACAGGGATAGATGGAGATGTCAAAAAGATTAGAACGCTAAATATTCTCCAAAAATATAGCCCCCGCAATTATAGCCTCACGGTTAATACGCATGGGGACATGCTTCCATTTTACCACAAGGACTTCACCAAGAAGAATGCGATCACATATTGCCACTATCCTATTGCAAGCTACTTGATTGATTGCGGTGACCCCGATTACTCGGCCGTCCTGCAGAACATGTGTCTTTTAGGTATGACACCGGCATCCCGCAATGCATACTACGATGCGGTGAGGAGCGCTTACATCAAAATGATGTTAAACTCTACTGTGCTTACTAACTCCGAATTTAGCCGCAAGGCGATCTTTAAGACATTTGGCGTCGATTCAAGCGTCCTATCCCCACCTGTCGATGTAGATATATTCCGTAACTCATGCTTGGCATCAAATGTCCGCAATGATTCTATCTTAGTAATCTCGCGCTTTCATCCGACCAAAAAGATAGAAAATGCCATACATCTTGCCAAGCTGCTCCGTCAAAACGAGGTAGGCACATGCATAAATATTGTAGGAAATATGCCACCTGACGGCATTGGATACTTCAATTATCTCAACGATCTTGTAAGGCACTACGGATTGGAGAATTTTGTCAGATTTGAGATAAACGTTAGGTTTGATAGGCTGCTCGACCTTATGCGCAGGTCAAAGGTCTATATTCACCCGCTGCCGGGAGAACCATTTGGCATATCTACTGTGGAAGCGATGAGTGCAGGTATTATTCCAGTCGTCCCAGATATAGGAGGGCATACGGAATTTGTTCCAGCAAGATACCAATTTCATACCTATGGTGAAGGAGTACAAGCCGTAGCAGCAGCGCTTGCTGCACCTTCATCGGAACGGATCAGGTTAAGCCACTCGACACAGAAGTACTCTGTTACAAACTATGTCGAGAAATTCCAACAAATACTGGTACGGGTTACGGATATCGGCAGAAAGCGTCTGGAATCAAGTCCCGTCATTTCACTTTCAAATAGGCAACCAGAATCCATGACTACCTGATCTAAAGAGCTCGAGTATACACATATGCTGTGTCAAGCAACTGGTCAGTGGTCCAAAGGGTAGGTAACGAGATGGTGCCTATGAGTTTCAGACCAAAACTTGCAATGATATTTCCCCATCCCCAGCTAGTCCTATCTCTTGTAAGTGACTTCATGACATGGCTTCCCATAAAATTAAAGCCAGCATTGTGCTTCATCCTCTCAACTGACAGCACATTTCGGATTACACTGTTTGCAAGCATTTCTCCCATTTCTGGCAGCCCAGAGATAAAGAATATGGGCTTTGACAGATTCAAGCTGCTGTAATCAAAGCGCGTAGCGTCTGCGCTTATCACGTTGTAATGGACGCCTGTGCTATGCGACACCGCCTCTTGCAGTTCCACAAGTTTGTCATCTATCTCTATTCCATATGACTCCATTCCTAGAAGACTTGCGCAATACGCTAATCTACCATCGCCAGAACCAACATCGATCAGCTGATCAAATCCAAGTGAGTTTGCTTCCCGAGCGAGGGTAAAGGCAGATAGCATCCATGTAGGATAGAACGGTTGATAGCTTGTGTCATGTTTCTTACTGCTCAGCCAATAATTATTGATGTCACCTTCATAAATCCTGCTTGAGATTCCAGAAATCTCCAAATCATGTGAAGCAAAGTATATCGGATTGGCTATTGCAAATCTGTGTAACGAGTCAAGCACATCATTCGCTATGGGCAAAGACTTGGAATAATATCGAGGTATGATTTCAGTGAGCAGGCCTCTCCTAGTTTTATAGCCTCGGACAAATTGGTTCTTCAGGAGGACTACTGCTTCTGGAATGGATTGATCGATTGTCATTTCTTTTTTTCTCTTAGTATACCGATTCTGCACTTGGGCGTAAACCCCTTCTGATGCTTTTACGACCACATTCTTCGCAACGATAGAGTCTTTTGCGCTTATAAGTATAGATGGTTTCCGGATCTTCGATTATCTCGTGACGTGTTCTTACCATGCACCGGTCACAAAAGCGAAGCTCTGTCGACAAAATATATACCCGTAGGTAAAGCAGCTCACCTTCGGATATATTTTATGGATCATCAAAATCTACGAAAGAAGTCAATTCGAGATTAGTACCATATTTTTCAGTAAAACCTTATTGGTTATTTATAATTTATTAGAGAAACAACCTTGATGATGATTATTATCGGACAACTCAAATGTTTCCTTGAATGACAAGAACAGAAGGAAAAAATTTTAATTTATATATTTATATTTTTACCTTTTGCATTGGCATTTCTCATAATGCTAATAAAAGTAAATTTTTATAACTCAATGAGCTGCGATGACTCTATATAGTCATGTGGTCAAGTGTGGTGCTATTTGTACTCACTTTTGCTGTCTTTGGACTTTTGCTAGGATTTGCAGAGGTGTACAATACAAACCAAGAGGGGCAGATGGGCGATGGAGCTGCGACACGTCAAAACGCAAGTGAGAATGTCACACAGGGCAACCCACCTAGCACCTCTAACGCTAATGAAGAAAGCGGGTAATAAAAAAGCGCCCTAACTGCAATTTCTTACTTTTTCAATTTCCTTGCCAAAAGCTCTGGTACCTCTGCTGGACGCTTTGCTACTGGTACTTTTGCTCTCGCGTAGTTGGCGACTTTTGATTCTGCGGATCCATAATTCCCATACACTATTGCACCAGCATGGCCCATTCTCTTCTCCTTCGGAGCTGCTCGTCCTGCAATGTATGCGATAACAGGCTTTGCGAAGTTCGTCTTTATAATATACTGAGCTAACTGCTCCTCGGCGTCTCCGCCAATCTCCCCTACCACTACTATTGAGTCAACATCGGCTCTGTCTCTAACAAGGTCAAATGCTTCAATAAGATTTGTACCATTAATTGGATCACCCCCAATCCCGAGGCACAGCTTCTGTCCGAAGCCTTTACTTGTTAGGTTGTATGAAACATCGTACATCAAGGTTCCACTACGTGAAAAAACTACGGTAGTCCCTGCCTTGAAGGGCTGTGCAGGCATGATCCCTACCTTCATTACTTCCGGCACAATGACACCAGGAGTGTTTGGCCCGATCATCCTTGCCTCATGTTTTCTTGCATATTCTAAAACTTTTATCGAGTCTATAATTGGAATATGCTCCGGTATTGCAACTAGCAATTTAATGCCGCTGTCAATTGCTTCTATTGCAGCCTTGAGGAAAAATGGTGCAGGGACAAAAATTCCAGATATTTGTGCTCCAGTGGCCTTGACAGCTTCACTCATAGTATTGTACACAGGCGTACCCTCAAAACTCTGCCCTCCCTTACCCGGCGTTACACCTGCAGGAATGTTTGTTCCATAGGCCTTCATGAGTCTCGTGTGCGTCGATCCATAGCTGCCAGTCATACCCTGTATTATCACTGGCTTCCTTCCAAAATCTTCATCTCCCTCGGTTCCAACTAGTATGTCAAATATGTTGAACGTTTTTTCGACAGTTGTAGTCATTTTGTTCTCCCGCCGTTGTTTACCGCCAATACTGCCGACCGTATTGCCTCCTCCACTGTATCATAGAGATTTGCCTTACTGCCCTGAAGCATTTCTCTTGCCTTGTCAGAATCAGCTCCAGAGATTCTTGCAAACACAGGCACATTCATGAGGTTGTTGTTGTACGCGTCCAGTATTGCTTGTGCTACAAGATTCGTCCTTACAATCCCACCAAAGAGATTTACCAGTATTGCTTCGACCCTCTTGATCTTGCTTATCACTTTTAGTGCCTCATAGATGGTCTCAGTGGTGGCTCTTCCGCCAAAGTCCAAGAACGCCCCTGCGCTGCCACCCGCATCTGAGACCATATCAAGAGTCGACATTACAAGGCCCGCTCCATTGCCAATGATAGCTATCTTTCCTTCTAGCTCGACCAGAGAAAATCCGCTTACCTCAGCCTGCCTTTCAAGCTCTGACACATGCTCGTACCTTTTGAGCTCTGGGTGCCGGAACATTGCATTATCGTCGATTATCACTTTTGCGTCAAGGGCCATGAAAGAACCATCTTGTAGAATCGCAACAGGATTTATCTCTGCTAGCTCTGCCTCTTTTTCATTTACCAACCTTGAGAGCTTGGTTGTAAAGTCCCCATAAGAGACTACAGTTTCTCCTGTCAGACCCAGTTTTGTCGCAACTTCCTCAGCCTGTTGAGCATTAAGGCCATCAATTGCCACGTCAACCATTACTTTGTTCCCAGCATCTTCGATGTCAACACCCCCTTCAGCAGAAGATATTAGCGAATAACATCGCTTGCTCCTATTGAGAAACAGCGACAGGTACAATTCCTTTTTGATATCGGCCATTTCTTCAAGTAGGATCCCGCGCGGTAATTCTCCCTTGACTTCTTTGTGCAATAGCTCATTGAATTTGGGCTCGAGGTCAGCTTCATTTTTACATTTGACAATAGCTCCTGCCTTGCCCCTTCCACCTACGGTGAGCTGAGATTTAATTACGAGTGGATAGCCAAGCTTGTCGGCACCTTCTCTTGCTTCATGTATCGTGTTAGCAAGATGTGACCTTGGCACCCTGATTCCAAATTCATCAAAAAGCTCCTTTCCTTGGTACTCAAGTAATCGCATATTTTCAGCAAACAATCAATTGTCGCTATTTATAAATCAAATTAATGTTTGCAAGTGAAAGTATTATCATCT
>DATFBV010000137.1:0-18234 GCA_035253605.1 Nitrososphaera sp. | reverse complement strand
GGTGCATGGCTTGTGTTTCAGTGTGCCCTCCACAGGCAATCAAGGTAGATCAATCAAATCTAGAGTTTCATGAAAAGTCCGCTGGTACATTCAATGAAGCCTTGGCTAAAAGTGGTGCACCTCCGCCACATGCGCACTAGGCACGCCTTTCTTCTTTCTTTCTTCTTTTATCTTTGATCTCCTTATTCTTCACTAGAAAGTAGAGTTGCCCGTCATCGCAGATTCCTATATGGGTATATTCCTACCACCTGACATTTCGGTCAGGATAAAGCAGTTCATGGCTGCCAAAGTGGACTTTCCATTCCTTAGAAAGAATGAGCTCTTGGCCGTATTCTACCTATTTGGCAAAGACCACGAAGTCATTGGAGAATCTGAGGTCAATGCAGCAAGCGACTTAGCAAAAAGGACTGTCAAGCAAGTGGCAAGTGATATCCGTAGCTATATCGCAATGCCGCAGAAAATGGATGCCCGATTTACCCGTGAGAACTACACAAAGAGGTCACTTCAAATAATTGTCGATAGCGGTGGTAGGCAGCCAGATGTAGACAGGCGAGTTGTCGGTGACCCCCTAATATTATCTGATTGCTTTGCCCAGCATGTAGCATACTACAGACAAGACTTCTTTTTTGAACTCTTTCCGCCTCTTAAAGCAAAGCAACTGCCGCCGGGATTAGAAAACAAACTTATGGGAAGGATGCTCTTGCTCGGATTTAATGTAAAGAACATGCAGTCACTGCCATTCAAAAGCTCGCTCCATACCTTTTTTGAATGGATGTTAAAAGTTTGAAGAGTGATCTACTACACGTACCATCTGCTTGACATCAAACACCATCACTTCTTTTGGTAAGTTGATCGCTAACACACGCTCCTCTGGAGGATTATATCTCAACACGTGAATCAGTGCGCCCTCTTTCCCAAATCTCCTCCCACTCCTCTTCTCAATTACCACTTCCGGATTGAATAATGCGTCAAATGCGAAAAAGTAAGTCCCGCCCCATACATTAACGGAGTATTCGACTTTGTAGTAGGGAACTGACATCCTTGGAAACAGCAGCGTGCTGGCAGAGTGGAGGTTCTCTCCCTCGTCGTACATTCTGTTATGATGGAAAGTATCAATAAATGGTACTTTGGCATAAACTGTCGAGTTGACTGATTTCCTTGTGCATAGCGTTTCGTACCGCTTGAACTCGTAGTCTGGCATGATAGCTGGGCCATACTTAGCGTCATCATGCAACATCATCTTACGGTTGACAAGGAACTTTTCCTTTGATTCTAAAAGACGCCGGATATTCTCCACAAATTGGTGCTCATTACATTCATAAAGTGGCAATTTTATCCGCCAACTCCCTTGACTACCTTTGATATTGTCATCTTGGAACCACATATAGTAATTATCGGATCCTTTGGGTAGACATCTCCAATTTCTTCTGATACACTGATGGTCTCATTGTCTCTGATGTACCGCATCTTGGTCCAGAATTTGCCGTCAGCAACAATCGTAACAGTGTCGTCTAGCAAAAACCCAATTTCAGAAAGGCTAGCCTGCACTCTCTCAAACGGCACGAGCACAGAAATTGACTTCAGCTTTTGTATGCCTTTCTTCTCTTGCACTGATATTTTCATTGTATTTCAAGTATAAAAATTGGTCGCAGGTTAGTGCAATGGGTTTCTATTGTAGATATACGCGTATGTTTTCAGCATAAAAAGAAGAACGACCATATGTTCCCCTCCCGCATTTTGTGATCTCTCTTAGGATCACTACGATGATTCGCAGTACACCCAGTATGGCTGCAAACAAGGATTCTATTTTGAACTGTCCTGGCTAAATGTGACTTATCTACTGCATGATAGTTTACTATAGGTCTGCTGCTTCTGTCTTTGCACATCTTAGATCAGGGTCATCTGACCAAAGACCTTCTGGTCTTTTTCATTTTATTTAAGAAATGGACTTTGACGTCATCCTTTAGTAGGTAAGGACTTCCCACATTTGCTAATGAAAGCGTCCTGTTGTAAATGGGGCTTTGACCGTATGATGACCTCGACTCAAAGTTGCGTAATAAAAGATATTATGCTCGTATCATGTTATCTAATTTCTTATATGATACTTGGAAATAACAAAATAAATCTAGAACATATAAAATATGAGGCTCATTTTTTAGATATTATTTATAATATACCAAAATTGTCCAATATTCTTCGAGGAAATATGCAGAGTAGAAAAGGTGGCTTCTATCCTGTAATTAACATATAATAGTAGGACCTTAAAAGAAACTGGTAGCGCGGATGTGGCAGAGTGGTCTTCTTTCTAGAGAACATAATAATGCGTCGGCCTTGAGATGACAAGCGCCGGTAAGCCGATTCGCCCTCGGGCGATCAGGAGTTCGAATCTCCTCATCCGCGCCATTATGTTGTTGTTACATTTTTCTTGGGGATCCACGGTGCTGTCGGTCCTTTACTCTCTGGCTATGCTCTGACTTGATCCTGCGCTCAAGCCGTGCTACGAGCTCCTTTGATGCACTGAGTGGATCATAGCCTACAGCCTTTGCATCTATGACACCGTTTGATGTGATAAGCCGTGTCCTGAGTGAATATTTGCGTGTCTTGTGCTTGTCTGCATACACGACTATAGATGTCACATCTCCAAGCTTACCTTGAATCTTCTGCAAAAAGCGGACAAGCTGCTCTTGAATTTCTGTTCTGTCTTGTCCATCTTCGAGATGTGCCATGTGGATGATAGGCTCGTTGCTCTTTTTGGGTAAAATAAGCTCAAGTGCATCCTTTGGGGTGACTATGCCCATTGGCCTTCCATCTCCAACCACAATTGCCTCTTCATTCCGTCTAAAGTAATCTGTGATCACGTTGAGCTTGGTGCCCCGCTCAACTGAAACAGCTCTTCTTGTGATATCTTTTACCTTGACATCTTTGATGCCCGCAGTTCCACCAGAGATTGCTGCAGATTTGCTTGTACGCTCACGCGGAGTCGCAATTATCTTAGCTATGTCAAGTATACTTAATGTCCCGCGAAGTATTCCTTTTGTATTTATCACTGGAAGCCGTGAAATGTTGTATCTTCTCATTTTAGAGATTGCATCAGCAAGTGAAGTATTCTCTTCTATTACTATCGCGCCAGACATGACTTCGTCTACACTAGCATGTCCAAAGTCTGCCGTCGACACAAGGTCGGTTTCGCTAACAATGCCGACAAGCTCGCCATTTTCTACTACTGGCATGGTGCGGTTTCCACTCCCAATTACAAGCTGGGCAGCTTTCTCAATGTCGTAGTCTCTACCCAATGTCGATGTCTTGATGACGTGACCTTTTAATTTTGAAGAAGACTGTGCAGCAGAACTGATGATCTGCTTAGCAAATATCATACCGAGATATTTGCCGTTTTCATCTACTATGGGTATCTGACTAATTGATCTGTCAGCCATGAGGTTTAATGCTTTTGCAACCGTGTCCTCAGAGGTAAGAGTAACGACGTCTGTCACCATTATTTCTGATACTTTCATTCAATAGAACATCTCGGTGTCTGTTATTTTAAACCTTACATATCTGCAGGCAGTATAATTATAATCCTCTCCATTTTAACTAAGACAATGGATAAGGAGCGGCGGCTTGCAATTATTGCAATAGCTGCTGTAACCGTGGCTGCAGTCGCGACTGCTTTTTTCACACCTTCGCAGACTACTCTTCCAATACCTGAGCCAGGACAGAACGACGGCAACAACAATACCCGCTCTGGCGTTCAGGTGCTTGCCCGGAACCTTAATGTGCCTTGGGCAATTGATATTGCCGAGGATGGCAGGCTCTTTTTCACAGAAAGGACGGGCAGGATAATGGCCATAGACAAGAATGGTAGTCTTCTTTCAGATCCTGTAGCCTACATCAATGTTATGCAGAATGGTGAATCAGGGCTATTAGGATTGGCACTCCATCCCAACTTTACTGAAAACCATCTGCTGTATGTCTACCATACTTACTCTAATGATTCAGCTATTTTGAACAAAGTTCTAATACTTACAGAAAATGACAACAAGATAGTCGAGTCAAAAGTCCTCATTGACAACATCCCGGCTGCCGACAGAAATGATGGCGGTAGAATCAAGTTTGGACCAGATGGCAAGTTGTACATTGCCACAGGCGATGCAAGGCAGCCCGAGCTTGCCCAAGATGCTAGATCACTTGCTGGCAAGATTTTGAGACTAAATTCTGATGGCAGCATCCCCGAAGATAACCCTTATGATGGCTCACCTGTATATTCTTACGGACACCGTAATATTCAGGGGTTGGCATGGCATCCACTGACAGGGGATCTATATGTAAGCGAGCACGGGCTTGAGGGCAATGATGAGATCAACCTCGTTAAACCTGGGAGTAACTACGGCTGGCCCATTGAAGATTGTAATGCCGAAAAGTTTGAAAAGCCGATCGTATGCTTCAACCCCGCAATAGCTCCTGCAGGGATGACATTTGCTACTTTAGATAGCTTAGGCTACCAGAATGACATATTGCTTGCAACTCTGAAGGCTCAACACATTCGTCTGGTCGATTTAGAGTCTGATGTTGAAAGCAATATCCTGACTGGCTTTGGAAGAATACGCGATGTTATTGAAGCTCCTAATGGGTCACTTTACGTTGCTACAAGTAATAAAGACGGAAGAGCGGTACCTGCGCAAGATGATGACAAGATTTTAAGGATCATCAGTCTGCAGTAGCATGACAGAAATGGCGGAAAAAAAGCTTCATGAAATGAGCAGAGAAGAGCGTCTTGACTACATAAAAAAGGCTACTCGAATATCTGATGACATTGAAGTAATGCTCAGACCACTTCCATTTGAACACGCAAACAGGATGATAGAAAATGCCATTGGCATCATGTCGATCCCAATGGGCATAGCCACCAATTTTGTC
This sequence comes from Nitrososphaera sp., assembly GCA_035253605.1. Lineage (GTDB taxonomy): Archaea > Thermoproteota > Nitrososphaeria > Nitrososphaerales > Nitrososphaeraceae > Nitrososphaera. The sequence goes on along the minus strand of DATFBV010000137.1, from coordinate 13,320 downwards.
ATAAACGGTAGAGAATATTTGATCCCAATGGCCATAGAAGAACCATCCGTTATTGCTGCCGTTAGCAAGGCTGCAAAAATAGCCAAGGTAAAGGGTGGATTTACTGCTGAGGCTAATGATTCTATCATGATAGGTCAGGTGCAAGTCGTTGGACTTGGCAACGTCAAGCAAGCCATGACTAAGATCTTGAGAAACAAAAAGCAACTACTTGCTATCGCTAATTCAAATAGCAGGTCTGTGACTGCAGTCGGCTTGCAAGCGCGACAGTTGCGCGATAAAAGCCCAAATAAGATGGGCAATATGCTACTGGTAGAGCTGGTTATCGACACCAAGGACGCCATGGGCGCAAATGCGATAAATACTATGTGCGAAGCAATAGCGCCGTATGTGGCCGAAATAACTGACGGTGAAGTTGTGTTAAAGATATTATCCAATTATAGCACTAGGAGGATGGTCAGATGTACAGCCACTTTTGACAAGGAAGAGCTTGGTGGCAGCCAGATTGTCAAACGGATACTCTATGCTTATGCACTTGCATATTCTGATGCTTATCGTGCAGTTACTCACAACAAGGGCATCATGAACGGTGTTGATGCAGTTGCGCTTGCCACCGGCCAGGACTTTCGGGCTATTGAAGCTGGCGCGCATGCATATGCGGCAAGATATGGAACCTATCGGTCGCTAACTAGTTGGCGCAGGACAAAGGAAGGTGACTTGACTGGTGAAATCGAGTTACCCTTGGCGGTAGGTGTGGTCGGAGGAGTAGTCAATGCTCATCCTACTGCCAAGTTTGCGCTTCAAATGTTGGGCGTCAAAAGCGCAAAGGATCTGGCAATGGTGATGACTGCTGTCGGCCTTGCGCAGAATCTGGCTGCAATAAGAGCGCTATCCTCAGAGGGTATTCAAGCTGGTCACATGAAGCTGCATACACGGAAGTTCAGTAAGTAGATATATATCCAGTAAAAGCACCTTCTCAGACTGTCACATCATATAATGCCTACTGTAAAATTTGCGATCCCAAAAGGTAGCATTGAGGAGGTCACATTCAATCTACTAGAGCAGGCGTGGCAGCATGTGAGCGGCCGGGGTCGCACTTACCGAGTGAAATTAGGTGATCCTGATATTGATGTCAAGATCCTGAGGCCGCAAGAGATCCCAACATATGTTCAGGAAGGCTTTTATGATGTGGGCATCACTGGCAGGGACTGGATACTTGAGGCAAAGGCAGATGTTGAAGTGTTGTTGGACCTTGAAATTGGACGCGTTAAACAAGTGATTGCAGCTCCCACCAGCTTTCCATTCAACAACCTAAGCGACATGATAGTCGATTTTGCCAAGAATAACAAAACATTAAGAATATCCTCAGAGTATCTTACCACTACTTCTGCTCACATCAAGGCAAATGCCGTGTACAAGAGGTACTATGACAATGCCGATCCTATGATAATTACCCCCTGGATGAGACTGGGTGAAAATAAAAAGGTCGAGATCTTTCTCTCGTTTGGCGCTACAGAGGCCAAGCCACCGGAAGATGTAGACGCCATTTTCGATATCACTGAGACTGGCACCACGCTTGCCCAGAATAAACTCAAAATAATAGATACTGTAGCAGAATCTACTGCAGTACTGATGGCAAATAGAAAGTCCCTTAAGGATCCAGCCAAGCGCGAAAAAATAGCTGACATGATGGCACTCCTCAGGGGTGTAGTAGAAGGACGGAAAAAGCTCCACATATTTGTCAATGTCCGAAAGGAGAACTTGGAAAGACTGTTAAAGGAACTCCCTGCACTTAAAAGACCTACTGTCAGCCTGCTTTCTGAGGAAGGCTGGTACGGCGTCAACACCGTAATCGATAAGAATGAGTTTATCCTGATAGTGCCGAAGTTAAGAAAGTTGGCACAGGGCCTAGTTGTATTAGAGCCAAGGCAAATACTGCCACTTGACGAAATAAACTTGGACGGATATTCCTGATGAATATAATCTACGTCACCGACCCCGCGAGTGAAGCTGCACAGCTTCGCAAGGCCACTATAATCCAAGATTCGCTTTTGGATTACGCAAAGGCAATAATGAGAGATGTCGCAGAGCACGGCGATCCTGCAGTTCTCAATTATACATCAAAGTTTGACGGAGTACGTCTTGATTCGCTACGAGTTAGCGAACAAGAGATGAACCAAGCATATGCACAGGTCACAAAGGATGAGATTATGGCAGTCAAGTTGATGAAACAGAGGCTTGTCAAGTGCGAGCTGGCAATCCTTAAGCGGCTAAAAGGGATGGTGGTGTCCTCATCTGATGGTGTTAGGATAGATCGCATGGTCAAGCCGGTTACAAGTGTTGGATGCTATATTCCCGGCGGTAGAGCCCGCTATCCAAGCACAGTCGTTATGTGCGCTGTACCTGCCAAGATCGCTAGCGTGAAAAGGATCGTCGCACTCTCTCCTCCAAGAAGAGATGGCACCATCGACCCGTTAACATTGGTAGCTGCAGACATTTGCAGAGTTGACGAATTCTACAAAATAGGCGGTGCGCAGGGAATAGCTGCACTTACCTATGGTACACAATCGATTAGGCCAGTCAGTAAGATAGTAGGTCCTGGCGGCATGTTTGTTACTGCTGCAAAGCTAGTCGCTTCTGCCAAAGTGTCAATAGACATGGTAGCGGGCCCAACAGAGTTGTTGATATATGCCGATGCAAGTGCTGACCCTCATCTTATTGCTGTAGATCTAATCTCACAGGCTGAGCATAGTACTGACACTATTTGTGGCCTTGTTACTACATCTGACAAGCTTGCATCAGAAGTGCAGAAGCGAGTAGGATCTATAGTTAGAAAAATTACAAGGTCAGATATTGTAAAAAAGAGCCTAGAAAACAATGGCTTTATAGTCATTTGTAGAAATGAAAGCTCTTGTATTGAATTTGTAAATGAGTTTGCGCCAGAGCACTTAGAATTAATGTGTAAATATGCTGACGCTATTGCTAGGAAGATTGATTCGGCTGGACTTGTGCTGATTGGACAGTACGCTCCATCATCCGCAAGCGACTACAGCCTAGGTTCAAATCACGTGCTTCCTACCCTTGGATTTGGCAAGTCCCGCGCATCACTGTCAGTGCTTGACTTTGTCAAAATAGTAAACAAGGTGAAAGTAAACAAGCCAGGATTGGCAAAGGTAGATAGATCCATTAAGGAAATTACATCTGCAGAGGGACTTTTGAATCACTATGAAGCAGTGAAGGTGAGAATCAATGAAAAAAAAGAACAGCTGGCTCAATAATAATAACATCAACCGTATTGCTTGGCTCGACCACTATACGAAACCCGAAAGAGTAGAAGGTGCAATTAAGCTAGACTCAAATGAAAATTTTGCACTTGATAGGGATTTTGTCGCAGGCGTAGCAGCTGAAGCCGCAAAGCAAGTAGATCTCAGAGAATACCCTATTGGACAGATAGATGAGCTATATGCTCAGCTTGCCAAGTACGCCGGCGTCAGCGTAGAGTGTGTAGCTCTTGGCAGCGGATCTGACCAGATAATCGAGCTGTTGCTGTCAACGCTTGGAGGTAGGCATGCTACAGTGTTTTCTCCCACATTTTCGTATTTTATTAACCGGTGCAAGCTTCATGGTATAAAGATATATCAAGTTCCTCTAGAGCCTGATTTTACCCTTGACAAAAAGGCGTTTGTAAAGGCTGCAAAGCGATCAGACCTTATTTACATCTGTTCGCCAAACAATCCTACCGGCAATCAACTTGATAGACAGGAAATGATTGAAGTCGTCGATTCGCTTGAGGACAAACTTGTATTGATCGACGAGGCATATGTAGACTTTGCAGATTACTCGTTGTCATGCGAGGCAATAAAGCGTAATAATGTCGTAGTACTTCGTACACTATCAAAGGCATTTGGACTTGCTGGCGCAAGGGTTGGCTATACAGTGTCAAATAGAAAATTTGTGGAGATATTCCGATCTATAATCCAATCACCCTACCCTGTAAGCACACTTTCCCTTGCAATTGCATCCGGTGTCCTTGCAGATGTAGATCGGGTCAAGGAGACTATCAAATCTGTGAGAAGTGAAAGAGAGAGGGTGTTTGCCAGATTGGCAAAAATTGATGGTATTAAGATTTTCAGATCAGATGCTAATTTTATCTTCATCGAGGCCGGTAAGAACTACCAAGCAATTTCAAAAAATCTCAATAGCAATGGAATCTTGGTAAAGCTGCTGGGCAATATTACTAACCACAAAGGGTGCATGAGAATTACGATAGGTACTAAGGAAATGAATGACAAGTATCTTAAATGCATAGAACAGATAATTTGATGTATGATTGTGTACTCTTCGACATTGACGGAGTGTTAGTTGACATTCGCAAGTCCTACAATGCTGCAATCAAAGAGACTGTGGACTACGTGCTCAAAATTATCACTGGCAATTCTTTTCGAACCTTAGTCACCGATCAAATCATTTTGAAGTTCAGGCAGAGCGGTGGCTTTAACAACGACACAGACACTAGTTATGCTATAATTCTTGCAATTCTTGCCAACCCCCCAAAGAGCATATCGCAGGGAAGGAAGTTTCTTACCCAGGTAGCGGAGAATTCTGACGAAAGTGGCTATATCTCGGTGGAAAAGTTCCTTGCTATCTATGGCATTGACAAATGGAAAAAAGTACTAACTTATCCGGCGCCAGTCAAAGATAGCATGCTTGCACGGGTATTTGATGAGATATTTTATGGGCCGGACCTGTTCAGAAAGCAGGATCACTTGGAGCCCAAATATTGGGCGACTGGCAGGCCGCTGATAAAGAATGATAGGCTCGCAGTAAGTGCCAAAACGATGAAAAAACTCAATAAAATATTCAAAGGCAAACTTGCAATAGTCTCTGGTAGGAGCAGGCTTGCTGCAGAATATTCACTCCAACCTATAATAAAATATTTCAACTCTGATGCCTGTGTCTTTTTAGAAGATAAAAAGCGTAAGTATGCCAAACCGGCTACTTATGCAATCAAGCATGCAATGAAAGTGATGGGTGCAAGAACTGCAGTCTATGTTGGTGACTCTGCAGAAGACCTGCTTATGGCAAGGCGCGCTGAGAAAGAGATGGGTGCAAGAATTGCATTTGTAGGCATCTATGGCAACAGCTCTGAGCCACACGAAACAATAGACAAGTTCAAGCAGGAGGGCGTTGAGGCAATTATAAGGAGCGTCAACCAACTACCGAACATAATAAATAAAGTGCACCACTGTAGTTTAAAATACACTTGGCTTCTGCCGGAAGAAAAGCGAGGATTGAGAGGGTCACAAAGGAGACGGCGGTAAGTGTTAATGTTAATCTAGATGGCACTGGTAAGACCAGCATCAAGACGCGTCTTTCATTCATCGACCACCTGATCATGTCAATTGGCAAGCATGCTATGATCGATATAACCCTCAATGGCGAGTCAAATGATGGTATAGTACATCACTTAGCAGAAGATGTTGCTATTGCATTGGCGCAGACCATAGACAAAGCGCTGGGTGATAGGACAAGGATCACACGATTTGGCTATGCACTTGTCCCGATGGACGAAGCGCTGGCGTATGTGTCGATCGACTTAGTTAAGCGACAATACTACAACGTACAGCTGAAACTTACCCGCGATAGTATTGAAGGAGTACCAAGAGAAGATCTTGAGCATTTTACAAGATCATTGCTGCAGAATCTAAATGCATGCACTCATATGGCAGTCTACTATGGTGAAAATGATCATCATAAGGTTGAAGCAGCGCTCAAGGCGTTTGCAGTAGCACTTAGGATGGCCACTAATATCGACAGCAAAAGGCAGGGCGTACCAAGTACCAAGGGGGCTATGCAATGACAAAAATAGCAATTTTTGACTATGGCGCAGGCAACCTCTTCAGCCTCAAGTCTGCGCTTAAGCGCAACGGAACAGAAAGTGTTGACATAATCTATGATTTAAAAGAACTGACAAAATTTGATGGGCTGGTGCTTCCTGGCGTTGGCAACTTTGATCCTGCAATCAGATCAATAGAGAGCAGTGCAAGCTATCTTGATAAAGCCATTGACAATTGTATGCCGTTGTTGGGAATCTGCCTTGGCATGGAGATACTCTTTAATAAGAGTGAAGAAGGGAGACTGGAAGGATTAAAGATATTGGATGGCGAGGTTGTAATGCTCCCAAAGGGAAAGGTCAAGATTCCTCACATGGGATGGAACAATCTTCAAATAAAAGGCGAGAGCAAGCTGCTAAAAGGAGTCAAGGATCAGTCCTGGGTATATTTTGTGCATTCTTACAAGACTGTACCAAAGGATCATAAGTTAGTAGTGGCGACTTCTGAGTATGGTGTCAACATCCCAGCGATGATTGAAAAGGATAATCTAATCGGTGTCCAGTTTCATCCAGAAAAGTCCGGCGATGTTGGTGCACTTATGATAAGGAACTTTATCGGATTGTGCAAAAAAGAAACAAAATGAAGGTCATAGCCGCAGTTGACATCATGGGCGGAAGCGTCGTCAGGCTTGTCAGGGGGAATCCTGATGACAAGGTAGAATATAGCAATGATCCTGTTGAAACTGCAAGAAAGTGGGAGAGTGTCGGCGCCGACATGCTGCATATAGTTGACCTTGACGCAGCATTTTCGACTGGCAGTAATTCTGAACTCATCGCAAAAATATCTCAAGCAGTAAGGATCCCTCTGCAGATCGCAGGCGGCATTAGATCATTAGAAAAAGCTGAAGAAATGCTCTCAATGGCATCGAGGGTTGTGATTGGTACTATGGCTTATAGAGAACCGGAGGTCGTAAGGAAGCTTGTCAAGAAGAATGCAGACAGAGTGACAATTTCAGTAGATCAGATGGATGGTATGGTTATGGTGAAAGGGTGGAAAGAGTCTACTGGAACAACAGTAGCAGACGCAATATCGCAATTTCTTGCAATAGGTGTTGATGAATTTTTGCTGACAAGTATCGATCGCGATGGGACATTGCAAGGTCCTGATATCAAAACATTGGCAGACGCCGCTATATTTGCAAGAATAATTGCAAGCGGTGGGATCTCAAGTATAGAAGATGTGATAAAGATTAGAAGCGCTGGCTGCAGTTCTGTCATAATTGGAAAAGCGATGTACGATGGCAAAGTGAGCATCCAAAAGGTGAAGGCACTAGCATAATGACACTTGCTAAAAGAATAATCCCTTGTCTTGATGTTGACAATGGCAGAGTCGTCAAGGGAGTACATTTTGCAGAGGTCAAGGATGCTGGTGACCCCGTCGAGCTTGGCAAAAAATATCGCGAGCAAGGAGCTGACGAGTTAGTATTCCTTGACATCACAGCATCTCAGCAGGGAAGGGATACAATAGCAAGCATTGTGAGAAAGGTGGCAGGAGTCATCGACATACCGTTCACAGTTGGTGGCGGTATCAAAAAGCTCGAAGACGCACGCGACATACTGCTTTCTGGCGCAGATAAGGTCTCGGTTAACACTGCCGCGGTCAAGAGCCCTGAATTGATATCGGAGCTAATGTCGATCTTTGGCAAACAGTGTATTGTAGTAGCAATAGATGCAAAGAGAAATTACAATGTTAAAAAAGATAAGACGGTATTCAAGGATAATGATGGAAGGAAATTTTGGTTTGAGGTCAGGATCTATGGCGGCAAAGAAGGAACAGGGCTTGATGCCATCAAATGGGCCAAAGAAGTTGAGCAGCGTGGGGCAGGGGAAATATTACTTACAAGCATTGATGCTGACGGCACTGAAAATGGCTATGACATAGAGCTGACAAAGTCTATATGCAAATCAGTGCCTGTACCTGTAATTGCCTCTGGCGGCTGCGGAAAGGCCCGCGACATGCTCGACGTATTTAAAAAAACAGATGTTGACGCCGCCCTGGCCGCGTCGATATTCCACTACGAAAAGTCAACGGTCGATAAGGTAAAAAAATACCTAAAGAGAAACGGTATCAAGATCAGGGTATAATAATATTATAAAGGACATATGATATTACAATCGTTATCTGATGTTTGGCACTAGGCCTGGCCGCATTACATTTGAAAGCCACTTGGAAAAGTTAAAAGAGCCTGTTAGACCAATAATGGTCGACTTACGAAAATTTGTGACATCGCTTGGCAGCAATGTGATAGAAGAGATAAGGCCTCACAGGATAGTGTATTCCAAGACCATGAACTTCAGAACATTTCTTGACATAGAGCCAACTCCTGACGATTCATTGATGCTGTCGATAAGGCATAGCAGAGGCATACTCCCTGTGTATCTCAAGGTCGTGACTATTGAGGATGCAGAGCTTGCAAAGAAGCAGATTGCCGAAGCATATCAGAAAATTCAGTAATTAATTGTTGTTGTTGATGATAGTAAAGCTAGCAAACTCGCCCGTATACTTCTCAAATCTTACATCAACGTCATCCACTCTGGAGTTTGGCGGGCCAATGTGGCACCACTGTATTATTTCGTTGACATCGCTCTTGTCGCCTTCAAAGATTGCTTCTACACGACCATCCGCCAAGTTGCATACCCAGCCCGTGACTCTATATTTAGTGGCTACCTGTCTTGTATTTTGCCTGAAATAAACTCCTTGGACCTTGCCTGTGATAAATACATGTGCGCGAGTCCTTTTCTTGGTATCACTCACTTGCACTCATTGCAATTGTTGATATAAAAAATGTTACCAACAACAAAAATATTTGTGGCAGTGGAAACTCATTACTCTAGCTCTCCGCCTTCTTCTCGGAATAACTGATCGTGTGTTGTCCCCTTCCTTACCAGCCTGAACTTACCGTCACTATCCTTCATTACTATGGAAGGCTTAGTCTGACAGTGGAATGGCATGTTGAATACTACAGAGTATGCGCCTACATTGTAGAATGATACATACCGTCCAACTTCAGACTCGCTTAGGTCGGACACTTTTGAAAGCGGGAAAACATCATATGTATCGCAGAGTCTTCCTGCTAGATGAGTATTCTTTACAGTAGCAAGCGCAGTCGTCTTATCTTTGCTGTCTGATACTACTGGCACTACTTCTTGTGGGTATTCTTGCTTTAATAGTGCAGCATCAAGTAGGATATGGTAGCCTGCGTCCACAATCACTATCTTGTGCTCGTTATATTCTTTGGTATTCACTATCCTTGAAAGAAGAATTGACGATTCTGCCACTAGGAATCGGCCACTTTCGATCATGAGAGTAGATGTACCGTGCGTTTCTGCTAACTGATTCAGCTTGCTGATGTGATTTTCAGCCATCTGCGCTGGAGTTGGCACAGGGTCATTGTAGAATATTGGCGTTCCGCCACCAATATCAAATGTATTGACCTGGAAAGCAGGATTTTCTTTCTTCATTTTGATTATGAATGCATCCATTTTGTCCAGCGCATGGGTATAACATGAAAAGTCAGTGATTTGAGATCCTAGGTGAAAATGAAAGCCTTCAAACTTCAAGAGGTCACTTCCCATCAAATGCTTGATCATCTTAGCTGCGCTGTCTATGGTTCCGCCGTTAAGCGGTACTCCAAACTTGCTGTTTCTATATGACGCGCGAACTTCGGCCTTGACGCCTACTTCCGGGTTCACACGTATCATTGTCAGTGGTGCTGCTCCTCCTATCTTGCCTGCAGCCTTGGATAAGTTTGTCATCCCATTAAAAGAACTGACAACAATCCTTCTAACACCACTTTGTAGCACTTCAATGTATTCTTCTAGCTCTTCTGTGACACTTGTATAGATTATATTCTCCGGGTCTGCCTTGCACTGCTTGATGAAGTAGAGCTCGCCAAGTGATGTCAGGTCAAATGCTATGCCGTCCTTCATGAACGCTTTGAGTATAGCAGGTGTAAAGTTGGCCTTGATAGAGTACGCTACTTTGACCTGACCCTTGAACTTTGAATATGCCTTGTGCAGCTCTTTTGCTTTTGCGTGAAGTGTATCCTCGTCAATCAGATAGAGTGGTGTGCCATACTGTGCGACCAGTTTCTTAATGTCAATGGGCTTAACAAAGCGATTTAGATTAACTGTTGTTGGTTTTTCTACGAGTTGGATTTGAGAATTTTCAACCAATTTCTTTTAGTTACGTGTATCATAAAACCAATAACTTAAAAACATTTGCCCACATTGCAAAGAGTTCTTTCTGTGTGTATGTTGGAAATAAATTCTCAGAAAAGTACAACAAAAAAAGAGAAGAGAAAGAAAAAAAGAAGATGTGTTGGCTGACTTACCGGTAGTATGGAACGGCCTTTTCTGTAGGCTTGCCTTCTCTCTGTGTCTTAATCTTCCTTACGGCTTCTTCAAAATGGCGCAACATCACGTGTGCTTCTGATGCGTGTTTGGCTGCTTCTTCCGGCGTCGGGTACTTTGCTAGATATTCATGTAGCACAAGTGAGACTGCGGTATTTGCTACTGCACTTGTGTCTGCTCCACTAAAGCCTTCAGTCATCTCAGAGATCTTAGCAAAGTCCACATCTGGGCCCATCGGTTTGTCTTTTGCGTGTATCTCTAGTATTCTTTGTCTTGCTACTTTGTCTGGCATCGGTACAAACACTATCTTGTCGAATCTGCCGGGACGCAAGAGGGCTGGGTCAATCATATCTGCTCTGTTGGTAGCAGCAATCACCACCACGCCTGAAAGCGCCTGTATGCCATCAAGCTCTGTCAGGAGCTGTGACACAACCCGTTCTGTTACCATGCTGTCGCCTCCCATACCCCTTGTCGGGGCAATAGAATCTACTTCATCAAAGAACACAACGCATGGAGCTGCCTGCCTTGCTCTTCTAAATATCTCTCTAATGCCGCGCTCTGACTCGCCGACCCACTTACTCAGTAGCTCGGGTCCTCTTACACTGATAAAGTTAGCTTCAGACTCTGTTGCTACTGCCTTTGCAAGTAATGTCTTGCCGGTTCCTGATGGTCCATGCATAAGGACACCTTTTGGCATGGTATGTCCAAGCTTTGCATAGAGATCAGGATATCTCAGCGGCCACTCAACTGCCTCCTGAAGTTCACGCTTCACCTCTTCTAAGCCGCCAATTGCAGACCACGGAATGTCTGGCGACTCGAGGTATACTTCTCTCATGGCAGATGGCATCACTTCCTTGATTGCATTTTCAAAGTCGCTCATTGTGACTATCAGCTTGTTGAGCACCTCTGGCGATAGCTTTTCGTCTTCAAGATTAAGCTCTGGTAGTACCCTCCTCAAACACTTCATTGCTGCCTCTTTGCAGAGATATTCTAGGTCTGCGCCAACAAATCCATGCGTCACTCCTGCGACCCTATCTTGATCCACGTCGGTATCAAGTGGCATGTTGCGCGTGTGTATCTGCAGTATCTCTAGCCTGCCGCGCTTATCTGGAACTTTAATCTCAATTTCTCTATCAAACCTGCCAGGTCTTCTAAGAGCAGGGTCTATTGCATTTGGTCTGTTTGTGGCTGCAATGACAATTACTTTTCCCCTCGCTTCAAGGCCATCCATTAGTGACAGCAGCTGCGACACTACTCTTCTTTCTACCTCACCTGTAACCTCTTCGCGTTTTGGAGCAATCGAGTCGATCTCGTCTATAAATATAATTGATGGTGCCTTTTCCTTTGCTTCTTTGAATATCTCCCGCAGTCTAGCTTCTGATTCTCCGTAGAATTTGCTCATGATTTCAGGTCCTGATATGCTGATAAAGTGAGCGTTGCTTTCGTTTGCAACAGCCTTGGCCAGAAGTGTCTTACCTGTGCCTGGAGGGCCATACAATAACACTCCTTTTGGCGCTTCTATGCCTAGTTTCTCAAATATCTCCGGGTGCCTGAGTGGAAGCTCAATCATTTCTCGAACTTTTTGGATCTCTTCTTTTAGGCCACCAATGTCTTCATATGTTACCTGTGGGACTCCTCTGAGAGTCTCTCCCTTTTCTGCTATGTGGAATATTGTCTTCTGTGTGACTAGAACAGCATCTGCAGCTGGCGTGACGCCGATTACTTGAAACGTCAATCTGCCCCCAAAGTATGGAACCATCACGTTATCACCCTTGATTAGCGGCACGCTTTCAAGAGCATCTGCCAGATAGCGCTCGTCTATTGGCGGTATCGCCTCAAGAGGTGCCACAATCACTTTTTCGGCCGGGACTGCCTTTATCTTCTTGACTATTACAGTATCGCCTATCGCAATACCAGCATTATTCCTGACAAGACCGTCCACCCTAATAATGCCCTTGCCCTCATCAGAAGGATAAAGCGGTAGACATTTGGCAACAGTCCTGCGCTTGCCCCTGATTTCAATAACATCTCCAGTTGATGCGCCCAGCGAATCCATTGAGTCGTAGTCAATTCTTGCTACTCCTCGACCGACATCTCTGGTATACGCTTCAAGTACCTTTAGGGATAGGCTATTCTGGCTCACACCAACACCTTAGAAATACCTCTCTTTATACCTTTGTTATCTTTCGCCCTATCTGCGATTACAAATGCAAGTTTTGCAATAAATCTCATACGAATAATTCTAAAAATCTAAACCTCTAAAGAATTATAACTTTCCTCCAAGCTCCAGTCATTGAAATCATGATAAAAGATAACAACAAGCCGATGCTGCCCGGCGAGCACATTGCATCCATTGAAGAATTTGAAGGAGGGAAGAATACTTACATTGCTTCCGATGGAACGGTGCGGTCTGCAGCTGTTGGAACAAAAGTTTATGATCTAAAACGCAGGATTGTCAAGGTTGACCAAAAGAACTCGCCGATGCTACCAAAGGTGGGCGACACCATTGTAGGGTATGTCGATATGCTGTTTAGTAGCATGGTCTCTGTCAAGATCCTATACATAAATGACAAGAGATCTGATGCAGGGTTTTCTGCCATTGCCTCAGCAAGGGTTGGAAGCCGCGGAGACAGGGACAGAAGGGGTGGTGATAGACGTGCCATCTTTCACACAGGCGACATCGTAAGGGGTAGAGTTGTCAGCCTGCTCAACTCGACGGTGCACCTTACGCTTGCAGAAAAAGAGTATGGAGTGCTCTATGCCCTGTGCTTTATGTGCGGCGGAGATACCGTGCGCACCAATGAAAACACGATAAAATGCGTTGAGTGTGGTGCATTTGAAGAACGCAAACTGACGCATGACTATGGCAAGGAAACATTCCGTTTGATACACAAAGCAGGCAAGTAGAGAGTGTAGTATTACTACTAGTAATGTAATGATATCAATAACAGCATGGCACCAAAGGTTGCCTTTCAGGGTGAGCGAGGAGCCTATGGCGAAATGGCTACTCTACAGTATTTCCACCACGTTAAACTACTGCCGCTTAAGTCATTTCAAGATGTATTTGATGCTGCAGA
>DATFBV010000136.1:0-17196 GCA_035253605.1 Nitrososphaera sp. | reverse complement strand
TTGCCCTGTCAATGTCTACGAATGGCTTGAAACGCCTGGCCATCCGGCATCTGACAAAAAGGCTTTCATGATAAGAGAAAAGGATTGTATATTCTGTATGGCATGTGAAAATGTCTGTCCTCCTCAGGCAGTCAAGATATTCAAGAAAGGCTAACTAACTTTCTGGTTCGAGTATCTATAAATATACAGAGAGGTATCTCTTCAAAGAGCCAATACCATGTACGGACTAGGGGCATTTCTTTATGTCATATTCTTAGCCATTGGTTGGATCTTGATGGCATATACGCTTAATTTCTATTACCTTGCGTATCACTCTCGCAACAACATTCGACATGAAAGAAAAAGGCGCCAAAGGGTAGATCTACCAACTACTCTTCCGATAGTCACGATACAGCTACCGATGTACAACGAAAAATATGTTGTAAAGCGCCTGATAGACGCCGTCTGCCAGATGGATTACCCAAGAGATAAGTTGCAGATCCAAGTCTTGGACGATTCAGATGATGACACAGTTGATTTGATAAAATCAATTGTTAAGGAGTACAGGTTTAAAGGATTCGATATAGTCCACGTGCAGCGAAAAGATCGAATAGGATACAAGGCAGGCGCTCTCAAAGAAGGCATAAAATATGCCAAAGGAGAATTTGTTGCCATATTTGACGCTGACTTTATCCCACCGACATGGTTCCTAAAGAGTGCTATCGGACATTTCTATGCAGAGTCTAAGCTTGGTCTTGTGCAGTGCAAGTGGGGCCACGTTAACGAAAACTACTCCACGCTTACCGAGGCACAGGCGGTATTGCTTGATCTGCACTTTCTGATTGAACAAAAGGCCAAGAGCCTTACTCACCTTTATATGAACTTCAATGGCACCGCTGGTATATGGAGAACGTCATGCATCAACGAGGCAGGGGGCTGGCATACTAGCACCCTCGTAGAAGATCTCGACCTCAGCTATAGGGTTCAAATGAAGGGTTGGAGGTGTCTCTTTCTTGAAGATGTTGTTGTCGACGCAGAATTGCCGGTGCAAATGAATGCTGCAAAGCGACAGCAATTTCGGTGGGCGAAGGGCTCGATACAGGTGGCCCTTAAACTACTGACTGATGTAATGCTCCGTCGCAACATCCCAATTGAAACAAAGACTCAAGCGTTCATACAACTTACAAGGCATATCATAAACCCATTGTTTCTTGTTCAGTTCCTAATATTTCCAATGCTTCTTGCTATGGATTATGAACTATATACAGTGTCTTGGACCCCCCTGATCTCAATATTGATGTACGTTATAATGGGGCCAGGGGGCTATCTCATCATTATCAACAAGACGTGGAGAGGCGAAAAATGGCGAGAAAAGGCACAGCAGTTTTTCTTCCTAATGTTCTACTCAACAGGATTATCAGTTAACAACACTGTGGCAGTGTTTGATGCAATTTTTGGTAGAAACAACGAGTTCCTACGTACTCCCAAATTTGGAATTGTCAACAACAACGACAACTGGAAAAACAAAGAGTATGTGCTCCCGTTCACCAAGACTACACTTTTGGAAATATTCTTCGCGATTTACGGATGCATGGCGGTCTTCATTTCAATATTTACAGGAAATTCGCTGTACGCTCCTATGATAGCAATTCCAACAATTGGACTCATTTACGTCGCATTTCTTAGCATTGTGCAATCATCTTTCATGAAGAAAAAACAAACCGCAGCCCGCGACTATACACCTACAATAACCACAGGTGGTCGCACTACTGATGCTGGATCGGCAAGTATGAGTGTTTCTACCGGTCGTACTATGAATAGCGGTGCTGGCAGAAGGACTACAAGAACCTTGAATCAGAAGCTGGTGCTTACAGGGATGCTTGCGTTTCTGACTATGGGTGCAAGCACTGGGTATTTTGGATATCAGAACACAATGTACCTCCTTGACAAGGCTGTTGGGTTCGTTGCACGTGCAGAAACCGCCCAGACACCAGGCCAGGTAGCAGAGTACATCAAGCTAACACAAGAATTGATACCCGCAGACGGGAACCCTGTCTGGCTCTTTCCAACCTCTGAGACTGACTTTGCCCTGATCCAAGCCAACCTTGATAGCATAGTGGTTCGAGCGAATATCGCCTCAGCAATGGATCCAGTCAGCCATAGCTACAATATAGCAATAAGAGATATGCATATGTCAGCTGGAACTATCAGAACAAACCTTCTAGAGATAATCCCCTACACATACATCAGTCTCAGTAATATTATATTAGCAGGCTTGTGGGTAACCTCCACAATAGCTATATTTGCAGCCCTAAGAAAGATCAAAACAAAGACACCAACGATCCAATACAAGACTGTTTAAGGTCAGATACCCTAGTGCTTTCATCATAATGCAGATAGAATTATCATCATCCCGTGAGGAAGTTGCATAAACTAGTATTAATCCTTTCGATAATACTATGTGTATAAATTTTTTCACTAAATTTGCTTCTAACCGTCACATCGGGATTTATAAAATAATTTGGAGCTTCTACCTCATGTCTGTAGAGGAAAAAATTGTAAATAGGATCCTCTCTTTGGGGTCGGCTGGAATAAAGAAGACCGATTTGCGAAGAGAATTTGGAGATATTGATACTCCATTAGAGAATCTCATAAGCAAGGGTGATATTTTCATTGATAAGCGAGTCAATGCATACTTTTGCTTCCACAAGAGTCACTATATCCAGAGCCTCCTCAACTCAGACCCTAGGTTCAAGCTAACTCATGAGATGATCAAATCGGTTAATGAGTCAGTTAGCAGGTCAAATAAGGATCTGGTGCATGCTATTGAAACCCTTTCGAACAACATTTCAAACCTTGCAGGTGTTGTATTCGAAATGAAGAATGACCCTCAGTCATGGCTCTCGCAAGAAATGTTTGGGCGTGAAGTTCCTGAAAGTGGGGTACAAATGAGGACGATAAGCGTGGAGGATTTTAAAGAACAATTTGATGTCGCGTTGGCCACCTCAGGATCCTCGGTAGGGTGGATTGAGTTGGCTAATATACGCAACAAGATCTGTGACAACTGCAATATCTCTTCAGACGAGTTCTATCGACTTGTACGAGAGTTGACTAACATGCATCAAGATAAGTATGAGCTTTCCAGTGGTGGTCGGGAAGGCGTAATGGTCAGAGGACTATTGCATGGGTTTGTGAGGTGTATCTGACAGTTGTATCCCTATAGACTAGACCGCAATCCTTATCCTAGCAGCCCTACTCCGACGCTCAGTGACGCCTTAATTTTGGGCGGCAAGAGGCACAAAGCGGCCAAGGCTGCAATGCTGTCCTGCATTTCAGATCTTCGCTCTAAAATTAGTGTTAGGATCGCCATAGACAAGGATTTTAGGCTTGTTACTATGATACAAGATGTTGGCTCTGGCAAAACACACTTAGCTCTTCACACCAAGGGGGTCAAGGAAGTGACAGACAATTGCATTGTCTCGTACATCGATCTATCACAGATATCGCCTCGCACCATGCATAGTCTCTATGGTGCTATGCTTGCAGGATTTACAGATGAGTATATCGCAATATTGAGAAAAACTGTGATTGATTACTTACTTCATAGAGCTGAGGAGAATGCGCCAAGTGCAAAAAAGATTTTTAACTATGGCTTTATTGACTTCATGAAAGGCAAGAGTTTGACAGACAAGGCAGCTGAGCTCCTGCGATATGAGATTGTGCCCAATTATGCTGCAATTGATGACACTCTTTCCAAGGAATTCTCATCTATAGAAATCACAATATTAAAGCTTGTAATTGAAGGCAACTTTAGAAGTGAGGTACAGAATGTGGCAAACCTTGAGGACATTATCGCAAGCTTGAGTGCTCTCTCTAAGCTGAATCTGAAGTTCTTGCATAAAATAACGCTGTTTCAGATAGACGAATTTGACTCTCATAAAGAGTCAGTCGAATTCATCAAGGCAGTAATAAATGCGCATCTACCAGCAACGGTGCTCACGCTCATATTCACCCCTGCATCGTACGATGAGATACGCAGGACGTCACTCTCAGTTTTTGACAGGTTGGAGAAAGCCAATTACAAAATAGACATTGCTGGCTCTAATACACTTGAGGAGATAATAGATATCGTGCTTGAATACATCAGGCATCATGATGTAAACAAGAGCCTTACTGAAGAGGATGAACATGACCTCGCTGCAAAAATCAGGGTTATCTATGACGAGTTCCCAGATTTCCGCAACGTGCGCTCTATGCTCAACATAATGTATCACGCCACTGAGAACGCAGCAAAACGCAGCCTAGCTCATATAGACGAACAATCTATAGATGAGACTATAAAGAACGTATACCCTGGCCTTCGTATAAGGGGTAGCCTGATGTATGTACCGATTTCAGATTTTATTAAAATTTGGCGCAACTGCAATGATATTCAGTTGCTGGAATCTTGCATTAGAAATGCAGTCAAGGATCTCGTTACCTATGCGCACCAAGTAGGAGTAGTGGCGCGACCCCATGCGGCTAACGGTGAAGGCAATGGGATCGACGTAACTTACAATGATCTATATGGCACTAAGGTCGCTGTGGCTGTTGTTATTAACAAAGACCATACTAAGAGCTTTGAGCAGATATCAAATACACTAAAGTCGACAAGCTTTGTGGATAGGCTAATAATACTGACTAACGCCAGTACTACGAGTGGTACAAAAAGAAGTTTATTAGTCAACATCGATAGGTGCAAAATGATAGACCTGATTTACTTTAGCAACAAATACAATAACAATCAGATACACCAGGATGACTCGCAGCGCGCAATTCTACTTGCAAAGTCCATTAGCCTGTGCTAGCCTGCCTTCTCTGCATAATCTTAGGTTGTAGCAACTGGGGATGTAGCGTAAGATAATCTGGGAGCCATCGGGGCCTATCTGATATTATCCACAACATCCATTATGCATATCCTCCATGACAATGACAATGCATATTATATGGTCATGAGGATTTTGAAATCACTTCTTGATTGCTGCTATACTACAATTGCTTGTGTTAATGAGATGTACCACAATAGCTTCCGAAAGGAAGTTGTCGTTGCAATAGGAGTTGTTTTGTGCCACCATTCAAAACCTTACCTAAAGTCTTTTATGAATTCTTCTGGACACATTACTACCTTTCTTACCATACACAGTTAAGCCTAAATGAATCTCAGCTCTTCAAACAAATTCAAAACAAACCTAGTTCCTGGGGCAGCTTAAACAAAAGATAGAAAGTTACATATCAGGAAAGACTATATCTTTTTTATGCAGATTCCTCTAGCAAATCTGGTTGATATTGTTCTAGTTAGCTCTGATGGTGGTTATAAAAACTCTCTTAACGTTTCACTTTTTGGTTAATACAGATATCATAGGTTATATTACATTCTATAAGAGAACACATAAAAAAATAATATACTGCTTTCTTACAAACTCTTTTATGAACGATCTAACACTGATCGCGGAGAGAGGGTACAAATGGACGGCGATCCGCGGTTTAAATGCAATATATGCGGCAACAGGGCCGACTTTGTCGTTCAGCTTGAGCTTGTCAAGCAAGAAAGGCGATATCAGGGTCTGCACTCTCAGCAGATGCCATTTTACCTTTGCAAAAATCATGAATACGTATACAACAAGATGCAACAAAACATAGACTTGAAAGATTATTTTCCAGAGACTATAAGGGAAAATCAGTAAATGCCTAAGAGAAACTTTAGCACGCTAGAGGAGTTTAAGGCTCACGTCCACAGAGAAGGAGCGTCACTCATGGAATTTTCTGGTATTAGGGTACCTTGCATTCTGATGAATTCGAAAAAATATGAACAGGTACTACATAACGTTTATGACAGAAAAGTCCGGGCAGATACGTTACTTGATATATTTTACGATGGGCAAAATGTATTTGTCGACATCCAAGTAAAGATCCTCGACACTGAATTTGAACAAAATTTTTTGTTGTACGCTAATGATATGGTCGAGTTTTTTGAAGCGCTAGCAGAAAGTGGAATGATTTCACTCGCTCCTGACTCACAAGAGCATTCAGGTTCACAAAATCTCTTCATGATCCAGTTACCAAAAAAGGACGCTGCAGAGCGCGCACTTGAAATAATCAAAGGCAACTTGAAAAAGTAGAGTTAATAATGTCGATTGGGCAAATGAAAATGATGACACAGTCGGATCGTAAAAGGTCTCAGGACGATAAAGGAGTGGTCCCTCTTGAGATAGACACCCATTACCAACTATATGGCAAGCATGCATGGGAGATAGAATACGGCGACCGGTGCCCGATTTGCAACAACCGGATAGACGAATTTGGCTTTTGTGCATGCGGAGGTCCTCAATAGGTCAGATATACGGTGTAGAATTGCCGTCTAGAGGATTATTATATTCCTCTTATATCAAATGTTAAACAAGCCACTAGCATGGGTTTAGCTTCTGGGATTTGGACTATTATCTGGGTTGTGTTGGGCATAATTGTGTTGATAATCCTGCTACAAGTGCTCATCGGGATCTTCTAGAGAAATGCTAGACAAATTTATGGAGAAAATGATCGAAGGGGCGACATCTGCCTACCTTCCAAAGCTAGAAGAGAAAGCCAAGGCGAGAAAAGCAGAGTTAGAGGAGATGAAGCTTAAGGTGAGAACTAATCCTGAGCAGGTAGAAGAGTGGTTTGACAAGGAGATCGACAAACTACAAAATATCGACATAAAGGAGATTATGAAGAATGCGACGGCCGGGATTTGAACCCGGGTTACCAGATTGGCAATCTGATGTCCTAGACCAAACTGGACGACCGTCGCCCGGAAACAATCGACGCTATAAGGTTATTTAAAGCGTACGTGTCTACATAAGCAGTATTATCGTGGTATAACCTCGACTCTCAGTCACATAATCCCCCTCGACTTCTTCCACTACGGATGTAAGAGAAATGAGATCCTGGCTCTGGCAGTTATTGGCATTGATTATGATGTAGTCATCTAGGATATCGGCTGCTTCCATACTCTCTTTGCTTATAGAGAAGTTAACTGGCGAGCTGGAATTTATCAGTAACAATTGATTTTTCTGGTAGTCGCCAATACGCGCAAGCCTGCCAGGTCTTGGGGTTGCCTTGATATTAACCCGTACCTCGCCTACAGGGTGAGTCGTGAAGCGCCTCATCTTATTTACGAGGACATCAAACTGGAAAGGGTAACCTGCAGTGTTCTCTGCCATCTTGTTAACGCCATCATTCATTACAATGTCTACTTTTTTGATGGTAGTCCCGTATTTTACAATCCAGTCGTTGGTGGTTTTGACGATTTGGTTTATTATTTGCTTTCTTCTTGCAGCTTCCTGCTCGCCCAACTGATATCGTTCAATCCAGTCCATATAGTCACGACTAATGTCTATAATGAACTCGCTACATGTATTTTGGTAGTCCTCTATGCTAGTAGCCCTTTCGGAGCCTGAATCAGTCGCAAACATTTTGGAGATGAGGCTTATGCTGCATGCCGATTTAAAAAGATGAATTTATAGTGTTATATTATCTGTTGAGAAGCTCTGCCATCTTCTTTGCGTGGTACGTAATTATCATGTTGGCGCCCGCTCGTTTTATAGATGTTATGAACTCCGTCATGACCGAGTTTTCGTCGATCCAGCCCTTTATAGCAGCTGCCTTGATCAGTGCATATTCGCCAGATACACTGTATGCACATATAGGAACATAAGTGGTCTGCCTAGCAGTGTATACAAGATCGAGGTATGGTATGGCGGGCTTGATCATGACAATGTCAACACCCTCTGCAATATCTGTCTCTATCTCACGCATAGCTTCTCTTGCATTTGAGAAAGGCATCTGGTATGTGCGTCTGTCCCCAAATTCCGGTGCCGAATAAGCTGCATCGCGAAATGGAGCATAAAGCGGGGATGCCTGCTTGGCCGAGTATCCCATTATTGCCACGTCCTCAAATCCAGCATTGTCTAGAGCAGTACGCAAGGCTTGAACCTGGCCGTCCATCATTGCAGAAGGTGCTACAATATCTGCACCGGCCCTCGCGTGGCTGACAGCTACCTTTGCCAAAGCGTCAATGGTACTGTCATTGTCTATCTTTTTGTTTACTACGAGACCGCAATGCCCGTGAGAAGTATACTGGCATAGGCAAACATCAGTAATTATCGCCACTTTGCTAGCAAACTGCTTGCGCAATAGCTCAATTGACTGCTGCACGATACCATTTCCATCGAACGCTGATTTTGCATTTGCATCCTTTTGCAAAGGCAAGCCGAATAGAATGACTGCACTAATACCAAGTTCCATTATCTGATCAACCTCAGCAACAAGTTTAGAAAGTGGCATGCGTTGAATGTCTGGCATCGAGGGTATCTCCTCTGTCTTCTTTAATCCTTCCTGAACGAAGATCGGAGCTATTAAGTCTTTAGGCGAAAGGCGTGTCTCTTGTAACAGTTCCCTTACTGCAGCAGTTGTCCTTAGGCGACGAAGTCTTACATTTGGAAAGGAGTTAATGCTATTGTTGTTGATTTTGGTTTTCTTCATACTTGAACAACTTGGCCACTATTTTCATTAGCTCTTCATTGCCGCCTTCCTCTATCTCTTTTCGCAAATTATTCATCGGAGTTGATAGCACGCCCTCAACAATAGCATAGGAAAGCTGCTCTATGATCCTGGCTTCGTCCGGTGACATTTTTTTTCCAATCATGCTAAGGGCCTTTTTCAATTCTCGCTCCCTTATGGTGTCAACATTCCTAAACACTGCCATCACGACCGGCTCAGCCTTCATTCTCTTGATAGCTATGTCAAATGATTTCATTTCGTCATTTATTAGCTTCTCGGCAGAATTGACCTCATTTATACGGGAGCGCATGTTTTTGCCAACGAGCTCAGCAATCTGATCCATATTTATCAGTTTGACTCCGCGAATAGTTGCGACTCTTTCGTCTACTGTCCGTGGATTGGATAGATCAAAGATCATCATACTACTTCTGCCCATTCTATTGGTCATCGCGTTTTCTATCCTTTCGTAGGTAATTAAGTGGTAAGGAGCCATAGTTGCAGTAAATATTACATCGACTATGCGTAGCATTTCTAGAGCAGTGTCAAAAGCGATCGGAATCCCTGCGACAGTGTCTGCAAATGCGTGTGCCCTTTCGGGAACTCTGCTAGCTATCATGAAATTGACATCATGTCTCTTCAACACCTTCGCCACTAGGCTTGCGGCTTCTCCAGTCCCTATCAATAGGACAGTCTTATTCTTTAAGTCATCAAAGTACTCTTCGGCAAGGCTCACAGCTACAGAGGCAATTGAAACATTGCCCTTGTTTATACCAGTGGCAGTCCTGATCCTGCTTCCTGCCTTCAAAGCTCTATCAAATACGACTGATAGGTTGGCGCTTGCATAGCGATGAACACGTGAAAACTCAAAGGCCCGTCTCACTTGTCCCAAGATTTGGTCTTCGCCTACAACCAAAGACTCAAGGCCTGAGGCAAGCCTCATTAGATGCACGATTGCGTCTTTACCCCTATTGATTTCTATACTTTCCAAGTCCTTTTCTGACAGGCTCGCAGCAGAACCCCACTCATCAAGTAGCTTGTCTTCATCCGGGTCTTTTGTTGCACCAAAAATTTCAACCCTGTTACATGTCTGCAAAATGACACATTCGTCAAAGCCTGCCTTCTCAATAAAGATCTTATGTGCCTTATCAATATCTTTGAACGTAAACTTTTCTAGCACGTGCATGGGAGCATTGCGATAGGTAACCCTTGCGTTGATGATCCGAGCTAGACCAGTCCCTGTTTCTGACGTGGTTTTGACAGTTGCTGTCATGTTCTGTCTTTTTTCTCCCATTTCTGTAACAGCTCTAATGTTGCGCTTTTAGCCTCTTCAATCTTGTCTTCCTTAATAAGGTTCTGGATTTCTCTGCTTCTTATAACGGAGTAGAGGAACTCTTTACGCTCATCCGCTGTCTTAATGTGCGGTCGTGCTGCTTGCCGGGCAAATTCCTGAAGCTTAGCGTTTTCAATATCTGCCTTCTTTATTATCCTGCGCAGTACCCTCTCTGCTTTTATCCTAATTTTCCGTGCCATTAGAGGGCTCTTGCCAGAAGTTGAAATTGCCACCTGCACTATCCCCTCAATGTTGACAATGGAAGCATACGAAAAGTCGCTTACAGCCGGATCGTCTGCAGCGTAAACAAACGCCTTTCTCAATCGACCCTTTTCTATGATCTTGCGATTAAGCTCTCTGTCATTGGTTGCTGCTAGCACCAAAAATGCATCACTGTAATTGTCAAGTATACCGGCGTCACGGAGGTTTGCCTTAACGAGCTCGATCTTACCTAGAGCAGCCTGCTCAATCAGAAAGCGGTTAGCCCTGTTAGTTATTATCGTAATTTTGCAACCTTGGCCCAAGAGTCCTCGGACTTTTCTGACGCCCTCAGTTCCGCCCCCTATGACTACGGCATGTTTGCCCTTTATATTCAGGTCGACAATCAACCATATAACACCAGAAAGCTAAACAGTGAACTTGGCTACATTTCTTTATTTAATCGTTCAGTTCTATGTGCAGCAATTGCCTAATGGGATAATCTTTTGAGGTAGTTAGCGTCAACAGTTACCGGTATTTGATATGGGGAATCAAGCAGAACAACTGTTGCTTCTTGCTTTTCATAGTCCACGCGGGTTATTTTGGCCTTCATAGATTTGAATGGGCCCGCAATCACCTCGACAGTATCATCTGTACTGAGCTCTGATACTACAGGTTTCTTTACCAAGTATCCTTCTATATCCTTGAAAGGCAGATCGCCTCTAATCTGGCCTCTAACATGCCTTATTCCTGCAAGTGCCTCATATGCAACATTGGAATCTGGCGCCTCCACAATTATGTAACCTTTAAAGCTGTCAAGCACAATGATAGACCGAATTAATAATTTCTTGGCATTCGCCCTTGTCTGCAGTAGATTTGCAACAACCCGTTCCTGACCTCCTGTAGTGCGGATGGCAAAGAACTTCGAGTCAGCTGAGGACTGTATACCTTGGCTTGGTTGTTGCGGTGCTGCAGCCGCTGAGGAATCAGAAGTTGAGCTTGCACGTGCCTCGGCAGTAGAGGCCACGTCATCCTCCTCCTCTTCTTCAGTTTCTGGCCTTGGCTTCTCAATTTGAGATTCTCCGTAGCTTGCAGTAGCATGCTGTTCGGAGGTTGTTACTTGTGGTTCTACAAAATTAGGACTCTCATTAATATTATCATCGTCTTCAAATTCAATTTGCTCCTGACCCTTCTCATCTTCTTGGGCCTCCTCAATTCTATTGTTCATCTTGACTGCTATGCGAAGGTCAAATGCATTTTATAAATTTACTCAGACAGAACCACGATGAAATTGTAATTCTTACATAGAGCGTCCAGTAATATCTTATAGATATTGCATTAACAGCACTACTAACACTTACAGCTGTTCTTGATAAACTAGTTATCCGCAATTCTCCTGTCAAAATCCTAAGAGGGTTTTAGTTTTGGCTGGCTAATATCTCCTTATTTTTCTCTTGTACAATTGATTCGAACACATGACTTGCCATGGCGTTATGAAATTTAAAATCCTCATATTGCTTATAATATTTGATAATTCTTTACTATAAAGGCACGCAAACATATCAGCATAATAGAAACATCGGAATTTTCAAATTTTGAAAGCCTAGCAATTTTAAAAAGTACTTTCATTATGTTCGTCTGTCAAGTTTCCGCAAGTCAACTCAAGCTGTTATATCTTATTTGAAGGAGTATATGCAGACCTGAAAGCTCTTACCGCCATGATAGGACAAGCCTAAATTGGTACTGTGTTTGTATACGCTGTAAGTTGAACGATCACTGTGTCCTAGTGACCTCTAGTCAAGACCCGGCAGGCATGACGATGAGCCGCTATCTGATAACAAGCGCTGAATTTGCAAGTCAGAGTAAGAGAGGAGATACCGATGGAGAGTCATACCGGTCCCTGTGCCACAAGAATATCCAGCTTCATATTATCTCTGGCAATTTGCTTACATTGGAAAACATTCATGATCTATATCCACTCGCCGATGTATTCATTTTCCTTTCAAAGCATAGGTCGCACAGCTCAATCCCAACGCTCACATGTCACTTCACTGGCAATTTTTCTGCATACAACTCTTATGGTGGCAATCCTCGACAGATAGCAATCTCGTATCCCAGTCTGCAGAAAGGGTATCTAAGGGCTATAACTACTGCTGCGAGACAAAAGGTTCCTCAATATGAGGTTACAATAGAGGCAACTCATCATGGGCCCACATCACTCAATAAGCCTGTACTATTTGTAGAGTTGGGATCGTCGGAAAAGCAATGGGCCGACGTAAACGCGGCATCAGTGATATGCGATACTCTGCTACGTTTATTAGAAAATGGGTTTGAACGCTGCGAAAAAGTAGGCATAGCGCTAGGAGGCACGCACTATCCAAGAAAGTTTAACAAACTCTTACTTGACTCAAATTTTGGTCTTGCAGCAGTGGCGTCAAAGCACAATCTTGGAGCAATCGATGATGCAATGTTAAACCAGATGATTGAAAAGAGCATAGAGAAGGTGACACATATTGTATTGGACAGCAAAGGCTTGGGAAGTGAGAAGGATCGAATACTGAAAATCGTAGAGAAGACCCCTCTTGAGCTTTACAGGCTTTGAACATAGTATCTTATATAAAAGTCCTCATTTAGAAATCTTATGAAACTGACATCATCATTAAAAGCAAGCCATGTCTATGGCATAGTAGCTCAAATTCCGGAAGGAAAAGTCACAACCTATGGCGATATTGCTAAAGCTCTTGGACATCCCCACGCATCCCGTATGGTCGGGAGAATTTTGAACAAGAACCCAAACCCAATTCTGACTCCCTGCCATAGAGTCATCAAGTCAAATGGCAATATAGGCGGCTATGCTTTTGGCAAGGCAAGAAAAAAAGAATTGCTAAAGAAAGAAGGCCTATCCTTTGTTGGCGACAGCACCACAGAGCTCGGGAAATATAGAATTCCGCTTCACAAATTGCACTATGAGGACTTGGCTCCTTTTACGAGCTCTCGTAGATGCGCAAGTGATCTTACCTGACCGCCATTGATCTTCCTATAGATGTCCCAATACATATCGTTAGTAATATCCTTTCTTTCCTTGATCACTTTTAAATGGTATCGCATAGACCTTTTCCTCACCACATAGAGTTCTTTCTTGCCAACCCTTGCAGTCTTCTTACCCTTCTTTGAACCTGGACCCTTGCCATGAACTTTCCAGACAGACCGTTTCTTAATCGCTCTCCCCCGTGAGCTTCCCTTAGGTTGGACTGTCCAAATTGCGCCGCTCTTGACAAGTGAGCGTATATTCTCCCTAGTAATGGAGTCGGCTATGTCTTCAAGTCTATCGGGCTCAAAGCGAACTCTGTTGGCTCCTACGTTGAGGATCCTTGCTACCAATTCTCGCTTTTTTGCAATGTTGACTACCATGTTACTCTTCTTTCTTCTCCTTTTCCTTTTGCTTTTTAGACATTAGGTTACCTGAATTGAGGACCTTAATGCCAAGTTCGATAGCCTTGTTAATTATGTCAATCCTTTTCTTCTTTCCTACAGTGTGACCAATTCTTGCTGCATCCTTCTTCGGGTCGAGCTTGGCCAACTCGGCAGCATTATGAATAAGATTATCAGTATATCCAGACGGGTGAAGACCTCTTGCTGCTCTCGGCCCTCTATATCCAACCTTAACAATGGCTGGCATTCCTGACTTTTGCTTTCTCATCTTATTGTCCTTGCCCTTAGGTTTCCTCCAGTTTTCGGCAAGCCTGTCGTACCTCCAACTCTCTTGCCTAATGAACTTGGGTCTTCTATGTGCAACCTTTTTTCTGGCTGCAAGCAATTCGTCATTAATCACCATAGCTTTACTTAGAAGACGTTTATCGGATTACAATAAATATGTTACTCGCTTCTTTTGTATCTTAGACAGATACAAAAGAATAGCGTATGATCGCATACTATACTGATGCTCTATCTGATAATGCAGTCAACAAGAGAAGTTGTGCCTCTATTCTTACAAGTGTTACAACCTTCCTACCTACAGCTTTACGAGTCTAAGTCATTATCTGCAATGAGAAAGTGCAGATAATTCCGCGTGAAGAGCTTGCTCTTCTGCAATTTGTCCAGCTCCTAGAATCAACTCTAGTCCTATCTTCTTTGGTAAGACAAACCTTGCAGTCTTGTCGGAATAACAAATGGGCACCATTATGATCCCGAGCTAAGGCCTTTCAACCTTGAGGCCGAGTTCCATGTGTAAACTATATCCTATACTGTTGTTATTGAATTTGAATTCTGTCAAAGATATTCTTAATCCTTAATAGGATAGCTATATTATCATTAACGTTTAGTTCGTATCAAAGGGGCCTTGAAAGAAGACGATTGTGGTGAATAATACGTGGAAGAAAACTATGTAAGCTTCAAGGATTTAGATGGTGATGATAGCCCATCGCGTATACCAGAGGACCTTTTGTACTTCATTCGACGAGACACATACTCACTTTTAGTAAAGGGGTTTGCTGGAACCGGCAAGACCACGCTTGCACTTACTATCCTGAATGTACTTGGAATCAAGAACAATTTCTTTTACATCTCGACAAGAATATCTCCAAGGCAGCTCCACCAATACTATCCGTGGCTGAAGGAGCTCATTGGACAGTCTAACCCTCGGGCTACAGGCCTTGCTAGGGAGCATGAACTGATGTCAAGTTTTGAGGACGCAAGGCTAGACGAACCTGAGTCCCTCTTCGAGCGCATTACAAACCAGCTTATGGACATCAAGTCCCCTATAATCATAATCGACAGCTGGGACGCAATTGCATCTTTCATGGACAGAGAGGCTCGCCTTAATAACGAAAGGGTGCTTCAGACATGGAGAGAAAGGGCTGGTGCAAAGCTGATATTCATAAGCGAGCAGCCCGCTGACACTACACTCGACTTTTTGGTGGACGGCATAGTTGAACTGAAGCAGAGCTATTACAACAATGTAAAAATAAGGCAAATCTTTCTTCAGAAACTACGGGGCACCCGTATAACACGCGCATCTTACCTTTATACACTTGAGAACAGCATATTCCATAGCTTTGTGCCCTATCAGCCAATCAAGTTCGAGCCGCGCAGAAGGATTGCAGCCAAAGTTTCGGAGCTTTCAATAGATGACAACAATATCGGAAGTGGATACCCCATGCTGGATGCCTCCCTTGGAAGGGGCTTTCCAAAGAAGGGTCTGGTTCTTCTTGAGCTAGACCCACATGTAAACATGACAGTAGCGATGATATTTCTCCAACGCATTGTATCAAACTTTGTTTCAGGTGGAAATCCAGTGCTATTACAGCCTGTTAACTGGATGGACCCCTCTTCAATATTGCGCTTATTCGAGACATTTCTGCCTGCCGGCAAGAAGAGCCTTTTCAAAATATTGTGGACAGGCAAACCACACAAGTTATCTGATAACATTTTACCGCCAAGCAAGAATGATGAGAACTCCGATCAGCTGCTTGCAGCTCTAGCCAAGATGAAACAAAGACATCGCAATAAGCTCCTCCTTAATATAATGTGTACAGAGGCTACGCATAGTCTACAAAGAGCACGAAGATTAAGAAACGGAATGAAGAGCGTACTTTCCCGGATAATGTCTCATGCAGACCTTTCAATAGCGGTGCTTACCTCCTCACAAGAGGATATGATCAAATTTGTTTCAGAACTTTCAAACGTTCACCTGCGGTTCATGATGATAAACGACACCCTGTTTCTACACTCCCTTGTTCCATCATCCAACTTGTACTCTCCGATATTTGATAAGCAATCCTTAATGAGCCTAAAAGCAGTAGTGTAATTAGGTGCTCAGGTGGTAGTACTCGTCCGCCAAATTCTCTTCAATGCCCACAGGAAGAAGTTCCTTCATCTGATCATAATAGGATAGGAATCTGCTTCCCTTCGGTGTTATCCTATACAAGGTTTTGTCCCCGTTGTTCACTTCGTGAACAAGGCCGCTTTTGATGAGCGAATCTAGGTATAGCTTGCACTGGTCGTTGCTCAGCATTGCTTTATACATAATCTTGGTGCGGGTCTCTTCTTTGTTTACAGACTTCAAGATTGCGGCTATGACTTCGTAGCGACTGCGATTCTTCATTTAAGCGCAGTCAATTACACATACATTTCATATAATGCATATCACTATTTCTAATAGAAATATATAATAAAGTAATATATTATTTAATTGTTCCCAACCAATTGTAACATATTAGTCCTCATTACGCAAGCGACGGAGGAGGAGCTTTGGTAAATAGCGCCGCCAGTTGCTTATAGTGAGCAATAAATTTTTTACCGAGATCAGTCGTTTTGTAGATATACCGTTTTGAATTTGGTCGTTCCTGTATCATTTCGAGCATTCCACTGTCGAGCAGGAATTCAAGATATTGGTTTATCTGCTTGGAGTTTAGATTACACCGATACATCACGTGCGTCTTCCTTGCCCCATTCTCACACATTAGCAATATGAATTCTATAATCTCCAGCCATCCTCTGTTACTCCACCCAGCAGCATTTAATGGCAACTTAGTACAGAAAATCAAATCCTATTGGATTTAATGTTAAACATACTTTCTCACCCAACAAGAAGCTAGAAGATTCCTAGGTTAGCTTCAGTTTTGTAAAAACAAAGTTATTTATCGAATATTGTCATCCTTGATCGAACGCTTGAGTCATTCGAATTGTTACGCCAGAGGCGGTATATACGTAGCGGAGCCAAAAATGTCTTCGCATTGATTCGAGGACAACGGATTGCCGGTTTATTTATTGTGACCCTGAACCTTTAGAAAAGATATCTCGACATGTAATACATTTAACTGACTTCTATTACAACATATATTACGTTGCAGCTTGCCGAGTCCGCGAAAAATGCCGACGCTTCCGAATTTATTCACAGAGTTAGGCAAGCAAAAGATACTCTGCAGGCAGGTAGGCGAAATAAAAGCATAGCTGGAGGCCGGATATGTGGTGGCCTGCTGGAGGTTTATGATTTAGAACATTTGGTGATAATAAGTGACCTCCATGGTGATTCAAGGTCGCTTTTTCGGATTCTTTCTGAAATAAACTATAAGCAATTCCTATCAAAGGAATTGAACAAACTTGTGTTTCTT
>DATFBV010000135.1:0-6507 GCA_035253605.1 Nitrososphaera sp. | reverse complement strand
CTTTGGTCTTACAGGCGTAAAAACCTTGTGTAACACGGATGTGATTGGTTTTAGTCCCCAGCAAGCCAACCTTTATGAAAGTCACTTGGCTCATATTTTAAAAGCACCACTAGCAAGAAATTAAAGTGATGAACTGAAAGGATAACAAATTATCAGGTGAGGGTGCACGCTGGAAAGATCACTAGCGACGGAAGAAGCAGGAAGAATAGATGGGCTTCTATGGGTTCATCTTCTTATTACCATTAAGATTTCATCCCATTCCATTTAAAATACAGGCTTCAAACCCTGAGGGTTGACCGTTAGCGGAAACCTTTTTAGCTTCTCTTACATCAACTAATGCTATCAAAGAATCCACTTTTTGAAGCGATATCACTGCTAGCCCCGACGGGCCCATATTTTTCCAAAAATGAAAATAATGAAAAGTAATCGGCAAATTACGCTGCTTACTCTATCAGCCGGATTGCAGAAGGTTTTCCTAAATGGATATATACGCCCCAGTGTGATCTAGTCGGTACCATGAAACCAGATCCTGCAAAAGCCTTTCAAAAGTTGAGCGATTTAGTTGGAGTTGATTAATAATATATCAACGGCGAATTTGGAAAGTAACATACTGTCAAATTATCGTTCTTGATGTGATATGACCTTTAAGGCCAAATAAAATATTTAATGTCGAGCTTTAGTTAGCCTGTCGTCGGCCTGGATCCAAGCACAAGGTCGATCTCGATCAACTCACCATCTCTTAGTATAGTCATAGTCACTGTATCTCCGACTTGTTTGTTTGTTTCAATGTAGGAGAGTAAATCATCTGTCTTGTTTACTCTCTGCTCGTCTACATTCATAATTATATCTCCACCAAGCCGTAGGTCCTCAATTCCAGTGATGTTGGTAACAGGCATGTCTCCGCCGCGTATTCCAGAATTGTCTGCAGGACTGCCAGGTGTTATATCCACAACCAGAACCCCTCTTGCTTCTTCTAGGCCAAGTGCCAATGCGATTTCAGGTATGATATCAGTTCCTGCGATGCCTACCCATGGATGTAGATATGTCCCATTTGCAATCAGGGCAGGGACAATTGTTCGAAGAGTGTCAGAGGGAATTGAAAATCCTATTCCTGAGAAAAACTGTCCTGACGAAAGAACTGCCGTGTTCAATCCTACTACTTCACCGTTTATATTTAACAGAGGCCCACCGGAATTACCTGGGTTGATCGCTGCATCTGTTTGAATTATATTGGGAATTGAGGATGCTCTGGCTTCAGGTATTGTGGTAATATTTGTAGTCTGAATAGGAATAAGCCTTCCTAGACCGCTGACAACACCAGTAGTCATAGATCCAGTCAGACCGAAGGGATTTCCAATAGCTGCTACTTCGTCACCTATTGCAAGTATTGAAGAATTTCCAAGCGGGAGTGGGATGAATCCTTCGCTCACTCCTTGTGCGCTCTCTTCTTCTTTGGTAACGACGTTTAGCACTGCAATATCTGAGAAGATGTCAGCGCCGACAACTTCCGCTGTGTAGATTGTCCCATTTGAGAATGTGACCGTAACGTTAGTGCCGCCTTCTATGACATGATTATTTGTCACAATATGACCCTGCCTGTCGAAAACAAATCCTGAGCCTATGGTAAATGCTGAATTATTTATAAGGGTTAAAGGCGTTCCACGGACTGTAACCTGAACTACAGAATCCTTGGCTCTTGCAAAGAGTTCTTTGAATGTAAGGCTGTTGTTATTATTATTATTGCTTTCCTCATCAGCTCCCATTATTGCTCCATCGTTGCTAGATTGAATTTGCGCCCATGCATGCTGCAGTAGAAAAGGAGCCGGTCCGATAGCGCCAACAGTAACATTAAAGGACATTGTAATCACAATAAAAATAACCATCACATAAACAAGAAAAGATCGCACGCACTT
This sequence comes from Nitrososphaera sp., assembly GCA_035253605.1. Classification (GTDB taxonomy): domain Archaea; phylum Thermoproteota; class Nitrososphaeria; order Nitrososphaerales; family Nitrososphaeraceae; genus Nitrososphaera. The sequence continues at coordinate 4,594 of DATFBV010000135.1, read as the reverse complement.
GTCATGATTTTGATTTGATTTTACCAACTCGGTTATGCCTTTAGTAACACTTGTTATTTTACTTAATGCTTATTACACTATCTATTACTCGCATGCCAGTCTTAAGGATACATGATAATACGTTAATACGTTATCCATATGCAAACAACAGAGACAAAAAGTTAAAGCGCTCTCTTTTCAAGCGCTTCTGAGTCTATTTTTTGAAGGTTTTTCTACCGGAACCCTCTGGGCCCACTTCGATATCGGTCTTTATCCATCAACTGTTCTGAAATTATGATATAGGTTATAGCCTCAAGTACCGATGAGGCCACTATTGCGGCGGATAAGCATCAGAGGTTTGCTGCCCCTCTTTGTAATCGTTGGAGCGTTCATAGTAATTGGAGCTGTACTCATCACCTCCGGAGTTCTCCCCGAAGAAAGGGCTCGAGAATTTCGTTCTCTTACAGATGTTACAATAGCAAGCGACATGAAGGTGATAAAAGAACCCACGCTTGGAGATAATACATTCATTTATGCAATAAACGATGTCGCACAGCATGGCATCGATATCGCCCAGGGCGATCAGAGGGTAAAACAAATACTTGATGATGCCAAATCAAAGGAAGCTACAGTAACTATTGCTGCTGTTCAGCCTACAGTTATGTTAGACAGACAAAGCGGAGAGTTAAGTCACAGCTCAGCAGGACAGATCGTAATTACATCTAACTGGCAAACGATTGGCGGAACAGCTTATCCAGAGCCGCAAAGTTTTGCAGCAATTGCAGACAGAAGCCTAGAGTCGCACCAGCAGATATGGCATGTCCTGGTTGATGTAGACAGCAGTCAAGTCAGACAGGTAAATCAGCAAGCGAATCGAGTTATTTCTGATAGCATAAGTCCAGATATTGTACGTACCGAGGTGAATATGTTTATGCCCAATGCAATCATAGTGGATGCAGGCTCCACTGTCCGGTGGATTAATCCTTCAAATTTGCCGCACAATGTAGTTGGCGTAGTTAATCAGACAACAGCACAGGCTGCTGTTAATAGCACTGGACTTATTATTGATAATTCAACTAATAACACTAATGATGCACAATCATCGCAGCCTTCTTCAGGCATAACTGCAATAGATAGTGGCTTTATTCAGCAGGGTCAATCGTGGCAATACAGCTTTAATGAAGCAGGAGTCTTTAACTATCTATGTACAATCCACGCAGAAGAAGGTATGAGGGGAACGTTGTTAATTACAGCACCTTCTTCATAATCATTTGTGTTCCATTTTTTATCCAGTAGCTCATGTTTATGCCAAATTGGGATTCAAATGAATTTTTATACAAATCCGGACGGGCCCGCATAGATTTTCATTATGTAGGAGTGGCAATTGTGAAATGTTCGAGATATTTTCCGGGTTTATCTTTTTTAAAGGTGGTTATAAACAGGCTCGTGATGTGTCAAGTGCGTGCTGTTATTTCGCCGCTATTTTATTTTTTTATGTGAACAAATGTAGAGCTGCGTTATCTGCCATCGTCATTAAAGATCAAGTAACAAGGTTACGGCTTATTTTTATGCAGGAACTTCGCAACTTAAACTGAATTACAGGTAAATACCATGAGACTATTTAAAAGTTGGAAACCAAGAGGCAAGATGTACAGCTTCAAGTGCAACCAATGCGGCGAGGGATTTTTGTCCAGCTACCACTTGGAAGCGCCTATCTGCGGCAAATGTCTTCAGAAGGTCAAATCGCTTGACTCTACTATAGAGCATGAAAAACAGTGCGTAACCTGTGGTGCTCAGGGTGCAATATACGGAAAAGAATATTGTTATTCATGCTATTTTGGCTTTGGAAGGAACAGAGAATGAACGTATAAGTTCTGAACAAGATGTGATCTTACATTGCTCATCAATTGAAATACTTGAAAGCCCTTTTATGATCACCTTGTGGGAAGTAGTACAGGTTTTGAACAGTTTTTCCGCTGAGCCGTTTCCTTTTATTTCATAGACTATGATCGCAATACCATATCGAAAGAGTCACAGATTAATGCTCAAATAAGAAAGATAGAATGGTAGCCTTATGCCCTCTATCAAAAGGAAAATTTTTACCTCATAACTTGACAAGTTTGTCAATATATATATGATATTTTGTCACCATAGCAGCCGTGAGAGATGATTGGTTTTTGAGAATATACCTACTGGATACGAGCTACGATTCTTAGTGGACATTGGAATTGCACTTGCAGCAGGCTTTGCCATTGGTGCAGAAAGGGAATCAAGGGGGAAGCCTGCTGGAATCAGTACACACTGTCTAGTAATCGGTGGTGCAGCAATATTCACATTCCTCTCTTCATTGGTAGACCCAAACTCTACATCTAGAATTTCAGCGCAGATAATTTCAGGTATTGGCTTTCTTGGAGCGGGTATCATCCTCAAGAGTGAAATAGATAAGAAAATTACAAACCTGACTACAGCTGCTGCTATATGGTTTGCAGCATCAATTGGAATGGCTATTGGCTACGAATACTACTTTCTAGCAGCTGTAGCAACGGCATTTGCAGTTGGGGTGCCACGGATACCTCATATCTCAAAGATGATCAAGAAAGGTGAAGAAGAATGAAATTTAGTTAACTGTGGAATACTTGTCAGGAGAAAATCATGCGCTATCTAGAAAATATGTCACATAGTTAGAAATTCAATCCTGCGCAGACTGAGGGTAAATACATAAACCTTAACGCTCTAGCAATGTTGGGCAGATGTTGAAGTGGGCTTGTGTTTCCTATAGTATTGAAATGTACTGACACCGTTCTGTCAAGCCTGCTTCATGTTATTTTTCCTCTTTAATCCGCTTGCGGCGAGCAAGTTCGGCCTCAGTAGGGGTCTCAAGTGCAAACGACCCTGTTTTTACTTCACCTGTGCGGCCGTACGTGGCAACGATAACGCCACTCGGTGAAATCTCGCTTTCAAGAATTTTGTATCCAACCGGAATTGTGCCTTCGGCAAATAAACGCTTGCCAGCGCCAAGAGTGATAGGAAATATCTTTAGCCAAAGCTCATCAACCAAGTCATGTTTCAAAAGTGTCTGAATAAGATTACCGCTTCCATGAACTTGTATTGCAGGCCCGCTTTGATCCTTTAGTTTCTTGACTTCCTCTACAAGATCCCCCATGATGAGTTCGGAATTGTTCCAGTCAAGCTTTGTCAGCGTCTTTGAGGCTACATATTTCCTCGCATTATTAATTCCGGCCGCAATTGGGTCTTCATTAGTGTTCACATATGGCCAGTGTGCTGCAAATATCTCATACGTCCTTCTGCCAAGCAATAAATCAAAAGTTTTGCTCATTTGTTTCACCATCACTTTGCCAAGAAAGTTATCAAAGTATCCCGCAACCCATCCACCGTGCTTGAACCCGCCAGTAGGATCCTCTTCAGGCCCTCCTGGGGCCTGCATCACGCCGTCAAGAGTTATGAAAGACACAACGTTTAGTTTTCTCATTTCTTATTCCCTATTTCCCTTTTCTAAAATTTCCGTTACTCTATATCTGACAATCTTTTTCACTAGGTCATAGGGGATCGGCTTATCCAAAGGCAATTGGATAGAACCTTTTTCTTGTTTAAAGGGAGCCAATTCTTTTTTGAACGCTTCAATGCCTGATGGTGTGGGATAAAATCCGATATGATTTTTCCAAGCACCAAAATATACTAAACCTCTGTCGTTGAGCCTAAACGCAGGTATCCCATAGCTAATTGCCTCTTCGGCCTTCGGTGCTGATTCCATGATTGTAGACCTAATTTTTTCTAAAATATCTTGAACCTCTTTTGGAAATGCGGCAATGTATTCATCAATCGTTTTCAATTGCTTTTTTGATTTTGTCACGACTTAATTCACCCACATGGCCTTCCTTCGTATGCCTTTTGCAGGGCTGCAATGTCAAACTTCTTCATCTTGAGGAACGCTTCATGACACGCGCTATATATACATGTAATCCTATTTAGAGTTAGGACTAAATCACGTATAGCGGGTACATAGCGGTCTGTTATACAATTATTGTCAATAGTGGACTAAAATAGCATTTTAGACTATCGGCGTTTGTTTTATTATCTATGCTGCCTAAGATATTCTATGACAGGTAACAGAAGGAAGAGTTCACAAAAAGGCGACCAAGCGTTGCACGAGGCAACTCATGGACAGTTTGGAGAGGCGCCAAGACCTGAGCCAATACCTCCTTTAAGTGAAGAACCATCTGAAAACGATCAGCAGGGTCGTATCAGGATAGCTCGCAAGAAATCAAGGAGCATTTAGCTTAGGATCTTACGCTGATGCTATTCAGTCCTTCAGAGAATAAACTGCAAATTTTTTGGATTGACTGCTACGGATATTACATAAAGAAGCTACTTTTCAGTTTTGGATATACCATAAAAGACAAGGTTTATCATTGCTCTGATTTTGAGCTCAGTGTATAAGGTGAAGATGGTGGAGGCATTCTTCGTATACGGGGTTACCCCACACAAAGAATATTTTTTGACCACAGTCTTTTCGCCTTTTACCAGGGCTTTCTAGTGGATCGGGAAAAGAACTAGAATCTTCAAAAAAGTCGAGTCAATTGTTTGTTAGCTTGCT
>DATFBV010000134.1:0-4463 GCA_035253605.1 Nitrososphaera sp. | reverse complement strand
CTCCACCTAAAAGTAGGAGGTTATCTAATCCCAACATTTCCGTATAGTTGAGGCTTGCTAACAACAACTCTCCATAAAAAGGTAAAGTCACAGAACCATTTTATAAAACATCATTCTATTGTATCGAAGTGGCGACGGAGCAACTATTCGTTAGCATCATCATAATTCTTGTTGCTGCTAGAGTCCTAGGGGAGGTGTTTCAGCGGATAGGGCAACCGGCCCTTGTAGGTGAGCTCTTGGCAGGCCTCATAATAGGGCCGTCGATTTTAGGGTTAGTGCTTTCAAGCTCCGACCTTCACGTGCTATCAAACCTAGCTGTATTCTTTTTGATGTTCCTCGCAGGCCTTGAAATGGATCCACGGGAGATCAGACGCGCAGGCGGATCTGCAATAGTGATATCAATCGTTGCCTTCCTCATTCCACTTTTATCTGGGACAGGAACATCGCTTCTCTTTGGACTTACTACCGTGCAGTCGCTATTCATGGGGTTGCTCCTGTCAATAACTGCCGTACCAGTGAGCGCTATAGTGCTAATGCAATTTGGCATTCTCAACAGTAAGCTTGGAAATACTGTGATTACTGCCGCGGTTGTCAACGATATAATGTCCCTAATCGTGCTTTCCATAATATTACAGGTCGCATCGGATGGTGGGACGGGGCAGCTCAACCTTGGCAATATTGTAGTGTCTGCAATCAATATAGCTGTGTTTTTAGGAGGCATATTTCTGCTCGACATCCTGCTGCGAAAAATTGCAGGAGGGCTACGAAGAAAAGTCGAGCCTTTTTTTAGAAAGCTTCAGACAAAGGAGGCAGCGTTTGGGGTATTGCTTATAACTGCAATAGCCATATCGCTTATAGCACAAGACATTGGGCTCCACTTCGTAATTGGCACCTTCTTCTCAGGCCTAGTGATCTATAAAGGGAGAATAGGCCGGGAGAATTTCAACAAAGTGTACGGAACTATCTCTGCCATTACATTTGGTTTTTTCGCGCCCATATTTTTTGCATTGATAGGCATCGAGTTCAATGTTCAGTCGCTTGTTAATGCAATACCCCTCTTTTCAGCACTACTGGGAGTTGCGATAGTTACTAAAATTGCGGCAGGATATATTGGTGCAAAGATTGTAGGATTTAGCCGTGAAGTAAGCCTGGCAATCGGCTTTCTTATGAATGGAAGGGGAATGGTTGAGCTTGTAATTGCCTCTATCGGATTTGCTGCAGGTGTTATAGATATGACCTTGTTTTCAATCGCCGTTGCAATAGGGCTTGTCACCACGATACTCGCGCCTCTAACATCCCGCCCCATGGTTAGCACTGCTAAGTCAAGAGGTAGCGATGCGGTATTGGTAAAAGATTCGTCAGGCAACGAATGGCAATCAGAAATGGCATAGCTGATATCCTGGTCGCTTTTGCAAAGTTATGACTCCAATAGAGCATAAATACACTAGAAAAGAGCGTGTCCGCGTTCTAGATATGACGTGCTTTCTCGTTTCAAGCTACCCCTTGTTGAAGTTCTGCGAGAGTACAAGAATGACAAAACTCATAAGTACACCATAAGGGCATATATAAGATATAGCAAGATAAAGCCCCCTCAAGCAAAGCTAGCATGCTACTTGGAGGATTATATTATAGCTGCTTTAGGTAATTTTATAAAACGAATATACGATACCATTTTTTCGTGGTGCGCAACCAGAGCCGTCGGCTTTTGAGAAATCAGAGAAGAATCGGCGAGACCATAACAATCGCAAGTGGCATTGGCCTGGCGCTGCTTGGCTCATTTCTTGGAGTCCAATTTGTATCTTACGGTGGGTTATGCATAGCTGGCCTCGGAATCGTATCAGTACTCTGGAGATAGTCCATAAGAAGCCAAACTATAATGGGTGCTACATTACGCGTCAGATTCATTGCATTGCTAAAAACAGATTTAGCAATAAAATCAGGAAAGTAATACTGATTGAATCTATAACACACATAGTATCCCTTCGTCAAAGAGTATACTTTTTGTCGGGAAGTTGACAAAAGCAGCGCCGGAGAGATATAAAGCAGGTAAGATATACCCCCGTCATCACTTGATAAAAAAATGGAGCATGTTGAGCCTGCTTCCATGCAACAAAGATAAAATTCTCAGCTAGAAAAATACCTCCAGGGGAAAAACTTTACAATTCAGTGGTAAATATCGTTCAATAGCAGACAAGAGATCATAGCCTCCTCTGTGAGGGCAAAAATCTTAGTTGATAGAAATCATTGGATAGAATTGAAGAACAATTAGTCATATCTCAGAGAGTATTTCTTACCTGTAAGCTCGGCCAAAATCTCACTAGCTCTACTCAATATAGCATCAACTTCTTCTTTCTTATCCTTTGCCTGCCTCCTCTGTTGCTCCAAATCTTGTTTGCTTCTTGTGAGTCCTTCAGTATGCTCTATGATCTTTTGTTGAAGACCTTTGACTTTGTAAACTATTTCTGTATTGAGCTGTTGATATGAGTCAATTTCTGTTTTGATTGTTTGGGCCTTATGCTGAAGATCAGGCAAGGTCTCCAATATTGTATCTATGTACTGCACTGCCTTGTCAGAATCTTTAAGCTGAATTTGACCATTATCTATTGATCTACGGATTTCAAGCAGAAGGGAAGAGTACGGCGTAATATTTTTTTCATATAGTATCTGCCATGGCTCATCTGACATAGTCTTGAGACGCCGTTCTGTGTCCTTTGTGATCCCATAGGAGTATTTCGTAAATGCTCTTGATAGGCGCAAAAAGAGATCTCTAATTTTGTTATGAAACTCTTCTTGTTTCTTCTCTGCTTCAGCCTTGTCACGCATGCCGATAGAGGCTTGTCCATATTCCTTAGAGGCACTGAGTGAAGCAAGCTCGCTCTCCAGCTTTTTTAGCTCTCTTTCAATATCTTCAATTTCCGTTTCGATATTCTTTGCCGAGGACTCGGCTAACCTGATGGATGACACCTTTTGCAGAGCGGTATTCAATATGTTGCTACATGTTATTATTGGCTCACGATTTCGATCGAATTCTGATATTATCGCTCTTGTTTCGTTTAGTAGCTTAGTCAGGAACTCAAATTCCTCCTTCATTTTACTTGAGTGTTTTTTCATAAAGGCATTGAGCACTTTGCTGTGAGACCCACTTACCTCTCCAAAGCGTTTCATCATATTCTCAAACCTTTCTTTGAACTTCTTGGCGTCGTTTGCAGATTGAGGAAGGGGAAGCTCTACCGACGCTTCACGCTTGAGCGATAACACAACCGTCCTCTTTGAATGTTCAACTACGGATTTTAGTTTCTGCTCCAAGCCCTCAAGCTTGATATTTTCTCTATCCATATCTTTTGCCAATCCATCGATAACCTTTAGAGATTCTACTGCAGACTCTTTGATCCGGACTAGAGAAGCAGAAAGTTCTTTCACCTTTGCGAATTCGAGGCTTTCTAGCAAATCCTGCGCCTGCTCTATTGAAAGTGTTTCAGTAGCAGGCATTGCAATTGAGTGGTCAACTGATCCAGTATCGCTAGGCTTCTTTTTAAAGAGCCCAAATGGAGGCACGATAACTGTCTCTCGCAGACTGCATCAAAAAAGGTTACGATCCAGTAATGCTTAATGCAAATGGATGCTACATGGTAGTAGTATATGGGAGCAGGAGAGGGCGGTTCATTTAGACCAAATCGTCGAATCAGCAATAAGGCGACAGATAGAGCCTATCTTTGGTTTCATAGAAATGAATCTAGGCTGTTTGCGATAGACGTTATCTGCATCGCAGTACTTTTCTTTTTACATCTTTCTCCCTCAACATTTCAGTTCTTCATTCAAGAAAATATTAATGCTATCCAAATAGCAGCAATAGTGCTTGTTTCTTGTATAGCTCTCTCAGTTGTATGGAAAGGAATTGTTCCAATAGTTATATGCATCTTGGGGATCGTGCTTATACATAATTCTTTGATACTGCCATATTACTCGCAGCCCCAGCCCGGCGAGGCCTCATTTGGAGAAGTCAAATTTAGATGGACTCTGTACACCCCAACGGCTGTCAGCGTGGGTACAAGCATGAACTTTTTTCTTGGAGTTTCTATGGTTATCTTCAGCATAATAATTGCCTATCGTCCCTCACTGCTTTTCACAAGAAATAGACCCGAGTCGGTTGATTCTGAATGGTTGAAGTATCCTCTTTGGCATGACAATACCCTATTAGCAGATGGTAGAACAGAATATTCAGTTCCAATAAAGATGCTTATGACACATCAAGAGAGATACATTCTTTGGCGCTATGAATACATTTTAGCAAGTATTTACGGAACCCCCCACCTTGTTAGGCCGGAAGGCTATGTGCCAAAATACTCGACCAGCATTTATAGAGATAGAGAAAGTGGGCGTATCATAGGCAAAGCTCGCTTTAACGGCTTTTTCGCTTAATTGGGCAGACTAATCTAGAATATAGATATAGATATTGAACTTGC